>JAPOHK010000158.1 GCA_029979485.1 Candidatus Planktophila limnetica | reverse complement strand
GATTGCTAATGGATGACGACGCATTCCGTGGAGAAGTTATCTTTACATTCGATGGAGACGCTGCGGGACAAAAGGCTGCACTTCGCGCATTTAGTGATGATCAAAAGTTTGTCACTCAAACATTTGTGGCTGTTGAGCCAGATGGTTTAGACCCATGCGATCTTCGTCAAAATAAAGGTGACGCGGCACTACGTGATTTGATCGCACGTCGTGTTCCACTCTTTGAGTTTGCGATTCGCGCAGAGTTAGCAAAATACAATCTGAGTACTCCCGAAGGTCGAATCAGTGCGCTAAACGCTGCTGCGCCACTAGTTGCGCAAATTCGCGATAAGTCATTACGTCCAGAGTATTCACGCTCACTTGCCGGATGGCTCGGTGTTGAAGTTGAACAAGTTTCTGGTGCTGTCGCAACTGCAATGAAGAAGACTCCACAAGTAAGTGTTGACCCAACTGCTACAGAAGTTGTGCCACAAGAGTGGCGCCCAGATCCACAAGAGCCACGTTTAATACTTGAACGCGAAGTATTAAAGGCTCGATTGCAATCTCCAGCGTTAGCAAAAGATTTCGCTTCTCTTGAAGCGAGTGCTTTTACACACCCTGCATACCAAGAGTTGCGGGCAGTAATTGATCAGATGGCTCCAGAAAACTCCGCACTGACAATAGATAAAATTACAAATGAAAATATGAAATCTTTGTTTACTGAATTAAATGTCGAACCAATTCGCGCAGATGGTGAAGTAACTGAACATTACGTAGCCAGCATAATTGCGCGCTTGCGAGAAGTATCTGTCTCTCGCGCGATTGCAGAACTCAAATCAAGTTTGCAAAGACTTAATCCTGTTGAAAATGAAGCCGAATACAACGCCGCATTCGCCCAACTTGTGGCCCTTGAAAGCACTCGGCGCACCTTGCATGATCTAGCCCTTGGCGGGCTTTAACTCCGCTTCGATTTAGACCACCCCTTCGCCGTGCGCTAGAGTGTGCGCTCGTTACTCTTCGCGAGAAGCGATAGTCCCTGATAGCTCAATGGCAGAGCAGCCGGCTGTTAACCGGCAGGTTCTTGGTTCGAATCCAAGTCAGGGAGCAGGAATTTCTCAGACTTCTCTCAGGTTAAATAAATACTTTCTGGCAACGCATAAAGAATGGGATCACCAATGAATCGCAGAGGCTTTCTTCGCACCACAGCATTGGCTGCTGGCGCAATGATTTTTGGTCGCACACAATCTGCAGTCGCAGCATCGCCAAAGAGAATCGTCAAAGCATCTAAGTTTCCAGTTGGTTCTTCCCGAAAGTTTGTAGCAGCCAATGGCGCGCCAGCATTTTTGTTTCGTACAAAGAGCGGTGTCTTTGCTTACTCAGCAATTTGCACACACCAAGGCTGCACAGTTGATTATTTGAAGGCAGGTAAGAAGCTTGTCTGCCCATGTCATAGCGGGTCTTTTGATCCATTCAACTCAGGTAAACCTGTGGCTGGTCCCGCGGATCGTCCACTAGACAAAATTTCAGTATCAATTAGCAAAGATTGGATTGTTCAAGCGTAAATGAAAAAATCAAGCATCAATATCGTCGTAGCCTTTGTTCTCGGTGCAACTCTTGCCGGTGGAATTGCTGTTGCCGAAATTGGTAATTCAGGCGGAGTAAAAGCCTGTGTTGATAATCGAACTAAGGCACTTTTCTTATCTGCTGATGGAAAGTGTTCAAAGGGCCGTTCACCGCTAGAACTTACGACCAACGGATTTGATGTTAAGAACCTTGCTGCATCAGTAACCCCTTCTGTAGTTTCAATCGCCGTTGAAACTCCAATAAGTGGTGGCACCGGTTCTGGTTGGATTTACCAATCGAGTAGCTCAT
>JAPOHK010000128.1 GCA_029979485.1 Candidatus Planktophila limnetica | reverse complement strand
CGGAGTGGTTCCGGACAAATTTGAACCGAAAGAAATTGTGTTGCTATAAGTTTCAGATGGGCCGGCAGGTCCTTGTGCGCCTGTTGCTCCAGTTGCGCCAGCAACGCCTTGTGGACCTTGTGGACCTTGAGCTCCAGTTGCGCCTGTTGCACCAGTTAAACCTGTATCACCTTTTAAACCTTGTTCGCCTTGTAAACCCTGTAAACCTTGTGCACCAGTATCTCCTTTGTCGCCTTTAGCTCCAGTTTCACCTTTTGCACCCGCAGCTCCAGTTTCACCTTTTGCACCCGCTGGGCCTGTTGCACCGGTTAAACCAGTTGCACCAATTGATCCTGCAGGACCTGTAGCGCCAGTTGCACCTGTTGCTCCAGTTGCGCCTGTTTTGCCAACTGCACCATCTAATCCATTCTTACCGTCGATGCCATTCTTTCCATCTTTTCCGTCAACGCCGTTCTTGCCATCGATGCCATCTTTACCGTCTGCACCTTTGATGGAAATTCCTAATGGCCATGAACCGTTCTTCTTTGGACCGTAAAACTTTAAGTTTGTAGTATCAATATAGAAATCACCGTTTTTGCCGATAGAAGTTGTAGGTGGAGTTTTACCGCTAAGAATTGTGTTTACTGCAGTTGTAGTAGTTGTTGTAATTGCTGGTCCTGCAGCAAAAGATGGCGCAGGAATTAAAGCGATAAATAATGAATATCCGAGAATTAAATTAAAATACTTAAGTGGACGCCTTGGAAACATGTCCAGTTCCTTTCAATAGGGATTCCAAGTTTTCGCTCTCACAGTTCTTTAAGAAATCAGGCGTTCCCTCAGGTTTCTACGCTTGGATGCTTGGATTACCCAGTCTCGTAGGTACAAATGAGTAATTTTTTCATAGGTGTCTCACAGGTTTAATGGCTAAGGTTCCAAGCCTTCGAGGCTTATATACGTCTCAGAGCCGATCGTGTGGGGCGATTGGTGAGAATTCCGAAAGGAAAAAGAATGAAGAACAACAAGAAAGTAGTAGCAGTAGTAATAACTGCTGTTGCGATTACTGGTTCTGCTTCAGCGCTCGCTAACGCATCAGGTGCAAAGGCAAAGTCAGTTTCACGTGCAACTAAGACAACTATTACTGAAATTCATATGAAGAGCGGATTCGCTGGCAAGGACGGCGCATTCCGTAACACAAATAAGGATGCAATCATCACTTCAACACTTGGTATTGATGCAACCACTCTTCATAATCGTTTAGCTGCTGGTGAAACACTTGCAGCTATTGCAGGCGCTAAGAAAGATGCGCTAATCGCAGCTCTAGTAGCTGATGAAACAAAGCAGATTGATGCAGCTGTTACAGCTGGCAAGTTAACTGCTGCGCAAGCAACAACACTTAAGGCAGCGCTAACAGCTCACGTAACTGCTGAGGTCAACGAAGTTCGCGGACCTAAGGGTGACCGTGGACCAAGGGATGGCGGTTTCCGTAATTCAAATAAGGAAGCAATCATCACTTCAACACTTTGTATTGATGCAACCACTTTGAAGTCACGATTAGCAGCCGGCGAATCACTAGCAACAATCGCTGGTGCAAAGAAGGATGCGCTAATTGCAGCGCTTGTTGCAGATGAGACAAAGCAGATTGATGCAGCTGTTACAGCTGGCAAGTTAACTGCAGCTCAAGCTGCAACACTAAAGGCAGGACTAACTGCTCATGTGACTGAAGAAGTTAACGAAGTTCGCGGAATGGGAGGCTTCGGTGGCAAAGGTGGACGCGGACATGGTGGTCATGGAGATCGCGATGGCATGGGTCAACGTGGAATGGGAGCTGGTTCAACCAACGGAATTCCTTCAACAACCACTACTACTTCAGCAAACTAATAAGTAAATATCTCTCCTTGGGTCGAAGGCCCGTCGTGTTAAACGGCGGGCCTTCGCTTTTTTAATGGCAATATTTGCCCCATGCGAATTCATATTGGTGCAGATCATGCAGGCTTGGAATTAAAGAGCGCTCTAATGGATCACTTAGCTGCTCAAGGTCATGAAGTAAAAGACCATGGTCCATTTACATATGACGCGCTAGATGATTATCCAGATTTCTGCATTCCAGCTGCCGAGGCAGTGGTTGCTGATCATGGCTCACTTGGAATTGTGATCGGTGGTTCTGGAAACGGCGAACAAATTGCAGCCAACAAAGTAAAAGGTGTTCGCGCAGCTTTAGCTTGGAGCATTGAGACTGCGAAACTTGCAAAGCAACATAACAATGCGAACGTGGTTGCAGTCGGTGGCCGCATGCATTCGATTGAAGATTGCAAAGCAATTCTTGATGCATTTATCGCTGAACCGTTTAGCAACGATGAACGTCATATCCGACGCATCGAAAAAATTGCTAAGTACGAAAACTAAATCTTTACGTAACGCATATCGGTTACGCGGTGATCTTTATCTAGGCCTTGTCATTCAAAGCGCGTAACTGGGCGCCAAGTTGGGCGTGGTACTTCCCCGCCTTGGTATTCCGGAACTTGCGCGAAAGATTTCAAAGCAAACTCAGCGTACGGAACCCAATCGGTTGCCACATGTATGAAGCCACCTTTTTTAATCTTTGGATATATCAAACGTAAGAATTCCGGGGTTAATAAACGGCGTTTGCTGTGCTTCTTCTTCTGCCAAGGATCTGGAAAGAAGATGTGTACGCCATCTAATGATTCGTCTGCTAACTGATTATTTATTACATCAATAACATCATGCTGAAGGATGCGGACATTTTCGGATCCATTCTCTTCAAGGCGCGCACAGAGTTTTCCAACTCCTGGGCGATGAACTTCAACCGCCAAAAATGCAGTCTCAGGAAAATCCTTCGCCAATATCGCGGTTGCTTCACCCATTCCAAAACCCACTTCCATAATGCGGGTCTTATATTTTGGAAAAATCTCATCAAGATTTAAAGGGATGTCATTTTCAAGGCCGTATTTCTGCCAATGCGCCATTAACGCG
>JAPOHK010000087.1 GCA_029979485.1 Candidatus Planktophila limnetica | reverse complement strand
TTGAATAGAAACATTATTTATTTCGATAGATTTTTCGGAAATCAAGGCACGCAAATGTTGAATCATCTTTAGACCACTTGCACCTTTCCATTCTGGTTTATCAATACCAAATACCTGTCCCACATCTCCTAATCCTGCGGCAGCTAAAACTGCATCACATAGCGCATGCACTGCGGCATCGCCATCTGAATGTCCATCTAAGCGTTTTGCTTCCGGCCATTCCAAACCTGCTAAATGGCATGGACCAGTAGCTGCGAATTTATGCGCATCTACTCCAACTCCGGTTCGCAATTTATTCATAAATTATTTTTCCAAATGGAAATTAATGCTCGGTGCTTTCCACAATTGCCTGCAAAGATGCAGCGGCAGTATCTTCATTTTCGCCTTCGACTTGCACTTTAATTGATTCGCCGCACTTAATTCCAAGTGCCATGATCTTAAGTAGCGATACGCCATCAACGAATGGAGTTTCTGTACCGTCTTCAGCAATCTTCGCAACTGAAACTTTGCATCCAGACTCTTTTGCAGTTCTTGCAAATAAAGATGCTGGGCGCGCATGAAGTCCTACTGGCGAGCCAACTTTTGTAAGAAATTCCTTCATTGGGCTAGCGTAATTGAAAGTTCTAATGTTAAATATGAACATCTGTTCAGCAACATGCACAAATGTGAAAGTAGATAAATGGCACCTAAAGATCTAATGATTGGACACCCTTTGTCTTCGAAAGCGCATGCAAAACATGCACTTCTATATATGTGGAAGATTCGTAAATTCGAAGATGCGGTAGAAGACCTTTTTGGTCGTGGAATGATGCACGGAACAATGCATTTATCAGTCGGTCAAGAAGCTTCGCCAACTGGTGTATGTATGGCTTTGAAAATTACAGATCAAATTACATCAACACACCGCGGACATGGACATTGCATCGCAAAAGGCGCAGATTTAACTCGAATGATTGCAGAGTTACTTGGAAAAGAAATTGGATATTGCGGTGGTCGTGGTGGCTCCATGCACATTGCAGATGTTGAGACCGGAAATCTGGGTGCAAACGGCATAGTGGCGGGCGGCATTCCAATTGCAACTGGCGCTGCCTTAGCTTCAAAATTACAAAAGAATGAAAATGTTGTTGTTTCATTCTTTGGTGATGGCGCGCTGAATGAAGGCGCATTTCATGAAGCTGCAAATATGGCTGCAATTTGGAAATTACCAGTGGTTTTTGTCTGTGAAAATAACAAATATGGAATGTCTAATTCCACTGAGAAAGCTTTCGCTTTAGAAAATCTTGCCGATCGCGGACTCGGATATGGAATTCCTGGCGTGACTGTTGACGGTAATGACGTAGTTGCCGTATATGAGGCAGCAGAGCAAGCTGTGCAAAGAGCTCGCAACAGCGGTGGTCCAACACTTATTGAGTGCGTTACTTATCGTTGGAAGGGTCACTCTCGTTCAGATAAGAATCTCTATCGCACCAAAGAAGAGATCGATGAGTGGAAAACCAAAGAACCAATTGCAAAATTTATGTCATTAATTCACGAAAAGAATTTATTGACTCAAGAAGAGATGGATGCAGTGCAACAACAAGCAACTGATGAAATCATTGCAGCGGTCAACGAATCTGTTAAAGCAAAAGCTGCTGACCCAGCTGGCTTAGAAGCCGCAGTTTTCAATGCGGTGATGTAATTGTCTGATCGCATGTTAACTATGGCCGAGGCAGTACGCGAAGCAATGACAATTGCGATGGAAGAGCGTCCAGAGGTATTTTTAATGGGCGAGGATGTTGGCGTATATGGCGGCGCTTTTGGCGTATCTGCCGGTATGTACGAAAAATTCGGTGCAGATCGCGTGATTGATACACCTATATCTGAACTTGGTTACATTGGTGCTGCAGTGGGTGCAGCTCTTTCAGGTATGCGCCCAATCGCTGAAATCCAATTTTCAGATTTCTCTGCACAAGCGATGGATCAAATTGCAAACCAAGCCGCAAAAATTCATTTCATGTTAGGTGGCGCGCTACATGTACCCATGGTTATCCGTGCACCGCAAGGTTCAGGTACCGGTGCTGCGGCGCAACACTCACAGATTGTTGAAAACTGGTTTACCAATGTTCCTGGTTTGAAAGTTGTAGTTCCATCAAATCCAGCAGATGCGAAAGGACTTTTACTATCAGCAATTGATGATCCGAACCCAGTGGTTTTCTTGGAACACAAATTGCTTTATAAGACTCCGGGTTGGGAACCAGTTCCAGAAGGTAATGCGCGTATTCCTCTAGGTGTTAGCCGCGTTGTTCGCACTGGTAAAGATTTAACAATTGTCGCAACCGGAATCATGGTTAAGAAATCACTCGAAGTTGCAGATAAGTTATCTGCAGAAGGCATCGAGGTAACTGTTATAGATCCTCGAACAATTTCGCCGCTAGATATGTCAACCACTTTTGAATCAGTAGATTTAACCGGTCGCTTGCTAGTCGTACAAGAAGGTCCATCGCATGGTGGTTTTATCAATGAAGTAATCGCACAGGTTGCAGGTTCACATGTATTCGGATCATTGAAAGCACCTATTAAAAAAGTGGCTGGGCTAAATATTCCAATTCCTTATGCACCACAATTAGAGAAAGCTGCCGTGCCACAGGTTGAAGATATTTATGCCGCGGCCAATGAGATTGTGAAAACTTGGCGATGAGTTTCAAACACACAGTCGTCATGCCGAAGATGAGCATGACCATGGAAACCGGAGAATTAATTGGTTTTCACGTATCTGAGGGTCAAGAAGTTAAAGCTGGAGACGTTCTGTTTGAGGTAATGACCGACAAGATCGACATGGAAGTTGAAGCTCCGGCCGATGGCAAAATTGAAAAATTATTAGCCGCTCCCGGTGCAGTTCTAGAAATCGGTAAGCCAGTTTTAATCATGGAAACCCAAACTCAGGTTTTATCTTTCGACTTCGACGAACCTGCTACCGAGGTTTCTGAGGCGACCATTAATGCAAGTGTGGCAGAGGTGCCACAACAAGTTGTGACTCCGGAACCAGTTGCCGTTACTCCTGCAAACATTAACAAGAGTCCGAAATCAGTACCGGCTGCTCGAAACCTAGCTGCCGATAAGGGAATCAATCTTCAAACAATTAACCCAACTGGACCATCCAATACCATCACATATGAAGATGTACTTAATGCAAATGTAGATCCGGCAATTGCAAAGCGCCAACAGGCAAATAAAGAGTTAATTGCAAAAGGTATAGCAGCGACTCTTAATATTCCACAAACTTCATTTACGCGAAGCATAAATAAACTAGCAGGAAGTCACGCAGAGTGGCATGCACAATTACTTGCTAAATGGGCAAAAACTTTACGAAGCTTCGGACAAACTGAAATTGGCATCGCGTTAATCATCGAATCAAAATATGGAAGTGCGTTACCGGTATTTAAAAATCCGGATCAGTTGGATCTAGCTTCTCTTATCCAACTTGTCGAAATCACAACTGAACAAGCAAAGATCGGGAAAGTGCCGCTAGCAATGCTTAATGGCGCGACTTCAACAATCTTTGATCTAACAAGTTACTCAATGACCTCAACCAAGCCAGTGTTATTTCCAAATCAAACTACTGGTCTCACTGTTGGCATTGATAGCAATGGTGTCCTCTCTCTATCTCTAACTATCGACCTGCGAGCACTTGATTTTTATGATGGTGCGATTCTGCTGGACCGCCTTGCTGGGGCCATTTAATTTGCACGTACGTGCCAGTAACTCACAAAAATGCTCACAAATGTCCTTGACCACAACTGTGTGCGGTAGGACACTAACCCCAAATTCAGGGATTTGGTCACCGTGGACCAGATAGAACGGATCTTGATGAAACAGCGCGAGACGGAGCTAATCCTCCAAGCTGCGCGCATGTACTACGAAGATGAACTCTCTCAAGATCAAGTGGCCGCAAAATTAAACACCTCGCGCTCAAATATCTCCCGAATGCTTACAACTGCTCGTCGTTTGGGTTACGTAGAAATTCGAATCATTGCCCCTACTTCGCGCCATGATTACATTGCGCAACAACTAATCGAAAAACTTGGGGTTGATGATATTCAAGTTATCGCACCCGACCGAAATGACTTGGCCTTAAACGCGGTAGGTAGAAGCGCTGCGCAAACATTGCAGAAAAATCTAAAAGCAAATCAAACTATTGCAATTTCCTGGGGCCGAGGACTTGAGGCTACCGTTGTAAATTGTCGAAAAGACAGCATTCCAGGTTTGAAAGTAACTCAATTGATGGGTTCTATGTCAAATGTGATGACATCAGTTAGCGCCGAAGAAGTTGGACGAACTTTGGCTCGGAACTTAAATGCAGATTTCATTCCTTTTAGCGCACCCGTTGTAGTTAGCAATCAAAAAACCCGTGATTCGTTGATGGCCGAACCTTCGGTATCACGCGTACTTGATGTTGCACGTAAAGCAGATGTAGCACTTGTCGGTATTGGATCTGCTGGTTCAACATCATCAG
>JAPOHK010000002.1 GCA_029979485.1 Candidatus Planktophila limnetica | reverse complement strand
TCCGCCATTTCTGCCACTTGCCCCTGAACCAACTTGCTGTGCTTCAAGGATTGCAATCTTTAAATCTGGTGCGGAGTTAAGAAGGTGATGCGCAGTCCACATTCCCGAAAAACCACCACCGATAATGACAACGTCCCAATTGCGATGGAGCTTGCCCGGAGTGAAGGTTGGATGGTTAGCACTGCTCCACCAAACGCTTGCTTCTGCCTGATTTCCCACACGAACATCCTAGATGTCACAGGAAAATAACTACACTTTTTTGCTCTCAGGGCGTAATCTCGCTCCATGGAAAAATTGAGTAACTTCATAAACGGCAAGAGTGTTGAATCAAAATCTGGAAAAACTACGGATTTGGTTAACCCTGCAACTGGTCAAGTTTTTGCAACCGCACCCAATTCAAATGCCGCAGATGTAGATATGGCGATGAAGTCCGCAGCCGATGCTTTTCCAATTTGGCGCGATTCGACACCATCTGAGCGTCAACGTGCACTTCTAAAGATTGCTGATGCAATTGAATCTCGTTCAGAAGAGTTGGTAAAAATAGAGAGCCAAAATACTGGCAAACCAATCGGAATTACTACATCAGAAGAAATGCCTCCGATGTTAGATCAGATTAGATTCTTTGCAGGTGCTGCACGAAACCTTGAAGGTAAGTCAGCTGCCGAATATATGCGTGGAATGACTTCTTTTATTCGTCGTGAGCCAATAGGTGTCTGCGGTCAAGTAACTCCATGGAACTATCCAATGATGATGGCTGTTTGGAAATGGGCACCAGCAATTGCTGCAGGAAATACAGTTGTATTAAAGCCAAGTGATACAACGCCTGCATCAACTGTATGGATGGCGCAGTTGATGAGTGAATTCTTACCAGCTGGTGTAATTAACGTTATTTGTGGAGAGCGCGAAACAGGCGCAGCCCTAGTTGATCACCCAACACCAGCAATGGTTTCAATTACAGGTTCTGTGCGTGCAGGTATGGAAGTTGCCGGCGCTGCAGCAAAACAACTCAAGCGAGTACACCTTGAATTAGGTGGAAAAGCTCCTGTTGTTGTTTTCAATGACGCAGATCTACCAGCAGCGGCAGAAGCTATTGCTTTGGCTGGCTACTTCAACTCTGGTCAAGATTGCACAGCAGCAACTCGTGTCATTGTTCAAGAAGGCGTGTACGAAGAATTTGTTGGATTATTAGCCGATCAAGCAAAGAACAACATTGCAATTGGTATGCCTGATCAAGATGTATTAGTTGGCCCAGTAAATAACGCTAACCAACTCAAGCGAGTAGCCGGCTTCTTGGAGCGCACACCAGCGCATGCTCGCGTGATGGCTGGAGGATCTCAACTTCAACAACCAGGATTCTTCTTTGCTCCAACTGTTGTAGCCGATCTCAAGCAAGATGACGAGATGATTCAAAGTGAAATCTTTGGTCCTGTCATTACTGTTCAGAAATTCAAAGATGAAGCCGATGCGGTTGCGATGGGTAATGGCGTTGAGTATGGCTTGGCATCTAGCGTCTGGACTAAGGACCATGGTCGGGCTATGCGCATGTCTAAGGCGTTGGATTTCGGCGTGGTGTGGATCAACACCCACATTCCAATGGTCTCTGAAATGCCGCATGGTGGCTTCAAACGTTCGGGATACGGTAAAGATCTTTCCCAATATGGCTTCGAGGATTACACCCGAATCAAGCATGTTATGACTAATCTAGGCGCATAAGCACACACCCGAACTACTGCACAAAGGAGCAACCCGAATGACATCAAAGCGTTCACTCTCACCAGAAGCACGTTCAATAATTAATTCACAAGTTTCACGACGTGCACTTATTGCAGGTGCAGGTGGTCTTGGTGCAGCTGGTTTGCTTACCGCTTGTGGTGGAGGCGGTGGTGGTGCATCTGCGGAAGGAACCGTACGTTGGGCAAACTGGACACTTTATTTAGATTATGACTCAGATGCACAGGTGTATCCAACACTTGAAAAGTTCATCGCTGAATCTGGAATTAACGTTGACTATAAAGAAGATTACAACGACAACGATGAGTTCTGGGGCAAAGTACAAGGACAGCTAAAGCTAGGTGAAGATATTGGCTATGACATCGTCGCACCAACTGACTGGATGGCTGGTCGTTGGATTCGCATGGGATACGCGCAAAAATTTGATGAAGCAAATATTCCTAACAAGGTAAATATTCTTGATGCGCTCGCGAACGTAAGTTTCGATCCAGGCCGAAAGTCCTCTCTTACATGGCAATCAGGCTTTGGTGGATTTGGTTGGAACAAGGAGAAAGTTCCTGGCGGAGTTAAATCTCTCGACCAGCTATTTTCGAAAGCTAATAAGGGCAAAGTTGAAGTACTTTCAGAACTTCGCGACACCATTGGAATTATTTTGCAGTACCAAGGCGTAGACCCTTCAAAGGACTTCACTGAAGATCAGTACATGAATGCCGTTGATTACTTAGCAAAGATGATCAAGGATGGATTTATTCGCCAAGTTAAGGGCAATGATTACAAGGAAGATCTCATCAGTGGCGATGCAATTGCAGTAATTGGATGGTCAGGCGATTTATTCCAGCTTGCATCTGAAAATGATGGAAAGTTTGAATTTGCTATCCCAGAATCTGGCGGAATGCTTTGGAGCGATAACCTTCTTATTCCTTCAACCTCAACGAATAAAGCAAATGCTGAAAAGGTTATTAACAATTACTATGACCCAGCCGTTGCCGCAGAAGTTGCTGCTTACGTAAATTACATTTGCCCGGTAAAGGGTGCTCAGGCTGAGATGGAAAAGATTGATCCAACACTTGCCTCAAGTCCATTCATCTTCCCAACAGATGAAACCCTTAAGCAGGTAAAGGTATTTCGTTCATTAACTCCAGCCGAAGAATCTTCATTTACTACAGCGTTCCAGGAAGCTGCCGGTAACTAATGGCTGATGCTTCATCATCGACTCGTGGCGATCTGCGAATTGTTGACGTAACAAAATCATTCGGCGATTTCACTGCAGTTGATGATCTGACGCTCACTATTCCGGAAGGTTCGTTCTTTGCACTCTTAGGTCCATCTGGTTGCGGAAAAACTACGACCCTTCGCATGATTGCCGGATTAGAAGAGCCAACTCAGGGAAGCATCCATATTGGCAACACTGACATAACTCATACACGTCCATATCAACGACCTGTAAATACAGTTTTCCAAAACTATGCATTGTTTCCTCACCTTTCAATCTTTGAAAATATTGCATTTGGATTACGGCGTCGGGGCATCAAAGACGTAAAAGAAGCTGTCGATAAGGTTCTAAACCTTGTTGAGTTGCCTCACTTGGCACAGCGCAAACCCGTTCAACTCTCAGGAGGTCAACAACAGCGCATCGCTCTTGCGCGAGCAATAGTTAACCGCCCAGCGCTATTACTTTTGGATGAACCTCTAGGCGCACTCGATCTTAAATTACGTCGTCAAATGCAGATCGAACTAAAGTGGATTCAAACTGAAGTGGGAATTACTTTCGTTCACGTTACGCACGATCAAGAAGAAGCTATGACTATGGCTGACACGATTGCAGTTATGAATGAAGGAAAAGTAGAGCAGATGGGTACACCTGCAGACCTCTATGACAATCCAAAAACTGCTTTTGTAGCAAACTTCCTTGGTCAATCAAACTTGATTGAAGGACGCATTGATGGAAATGACGGAGACAACTTTGTTGTAGATGTTTTTGGGCAGAAGATTAAAATCAATAAAAATCGCAGTCACGCAAAAGATTCATCAGTACTTGCAGGTGTTCGTCCAGAAAAGATTCGTATTCAACCTGCAGGGACTGCAATGTCTGGAAATGTTTTAACAGGCGGTGTTATTTCTGATGCTTCATACATTGGTGTAAGTACCCAATACCAAGTCGAGATGCCTTGGAAACAAGAGCTCATGGTCTTTGAACAAAATGATGAGGGAGGTCAGCCACTTGAAAAGGGTGATGCGGTCACGCTGTCATGGGAGCCCGTCTTTACATTCGCACTAGATGGTCGTGAAGATGCATTCGCAGGATCTGAAGTGCATGCGGATGAACAGTAATGGCCTTCTTGCACGCAGCGGGATCTAAGGTAAGTTCCCTTAAAGAAAAGAGATCGTTACTTCCTTATTTGCTGCTTGCACCAGGAATCATCTGGCTCTTCACGTTTTTTGTTCTGCCAATTGCTAACCTTGCCCGAACATCTACACAAACCCCAACAGCAAATGGTGATACCGGGTCTTATGAACAAACGTACAGATTTGCAAATTACATTGATGCATTTTTAGAAAATAAAGAACAATTCAGCCGCTCTTTTATTTATGCATTTCTAGCAACCGTACTTGCTTTAGCTATTGCCTATCCATTGGCTTACGGCATCGCTTTTAAGTCTGGAAAGTACAAAAATCTATTGCTTGTTCTAGTTGTCGCGCCATTCTTCACATCATTTTTGCTCCGTACAATCGCTTGGAAGCAGATCCTTGGAGAAGAAGGACCGGTTATTGCGATTCTTCGAGGAATTCATATTATCGGTGATAACACCTCTCTAACGGCAAGTGCTTTCGCAGTTGTTACAGGCATGACTTATAACTTTTTGCCATTTATGACTCTTCCGTTGTATGCGAGCCTTGAACGCATTGATCCACGCACAATGGAAGCAGCGGGGGATTTGTATGCAAACGCCTTTACAACTTTTAGAAAAGTTACAGTGCCTCTATCGATGCCAGGTGTTGTTGCTGGAACGTTGCTTACATTCATCCCAGCCGCAGGTGATTATGTAAATGCGGCAATTTTAGGAAATCCCAATACGAAGATGTTGGGTAACGTAATTGAATCTCGGTTCTTTAAGATTGTGGATTACCCAACTGCAGCAGCGCTGTCATTTACCCTAATGGCGGCAATCTTGATCTTGGTGACAATCTACATTCGTAAAGCCGGAACTGAGGAGCTCGTATGAGACTCACTTGGTGGTTTAGAAAGAACCTCATACGCATCTACATGGTTCTTGGATTTACTTATCTTTTTGTTCCAGTTGCATACACATTTGCCTTCTCATTTAACAATGGCGGAAAGAGTAATCTTGTCTGGAAGGGGTTCACACTAGGTAATTGGCAAAATCCTTGTGGGGCACCAGATGTCTGCTTGGCACTTGGCAACTCAATTCGCGTGGGATTAATTTCTACAGTTGCTGCAACTTTTCTTGGAACATTAATTGCCTTCGCCCTTGGCCGCCACCAATTTAAAGGTCGATCCACTACAAACACATTAATTTTCTTACCCATGGCAACACCTGAAGTTGTTCTCGGAGCTTCACTTCTAGCCATGTTCTTAAATCTTGGAATTAACCCTGGTTTTTGGCCCGTGGTTATCGCACATGTGATGTTCTGTATTTCATTCGTAGTCGTAACTGTTAAAGCCCGTATCGCAAGTCTAGATCCACGACTTGAGCAAGCGGCGATGGATCTGTATGCAAATGAATTTGAAACTTTTCGAAAAGTTACATTGCCATTAGTGGCACCAGGTATTGCAGGTGCCGCCCTTCTTGCATTTAGTCTTTCTTTTGATGATTTTATTATTACTAACTTTAACTCTGGAACTCTTACAACTTTTCCTAAATTTGTTTATGTTGCATCGGCTCGCGGTATTCCTGCGCAGGCAAATGTCATCGGTTCAGCTATGTTTTTCCTTGCGTTATTTATCGTTATTGCTGGGCAACTTGTAAATAAGAGAAAAGCCCGCTAATATTTGCAACAAGCCATAGCGAACCACAGATAGAAATCAACGATCTGCACTATGGGGTTAGGTTCCGGAGGACCCGGGCCAACTACGATTTGTGATTGAAGGGGTGATTCCGGTTAAGGCCGGATAGCGCGATGTCAGACATCGACCCCCATATCCTTAAACACCTCTCCGTAATGCAGCCAGAACTTTATTGGCTTGACGCAGATCCGCTCGAACCAGAACCACATCCAACTCTCATCGGTGATGTGACTACAGAACTCTGCATTGTTGGAGCTGGTTACACCGGTTTATGGACAGCGTTACTTGCAAAAGAGCGCAATCCAGAACGTGAAGTCATCATTGTTGAGCAACGTGAAACTGGCTTTGGTGCATCCGGACGTAATGGTGGCTTCTGTAACTCCTCTCTTACACACGGATTTATAAATGGCTATCGTCGATTTAAAGATGACATGCAAGATCTTGAACGCATGGGTCGTGAAAATTTCAATGAAATTGAAGAAACAATTAAGAAGTATGGAATTGATTGCGACTGGCAACGCACCGGTGAACTCCGTGTTGCTGTAAAAGAGTGGCAATTAGAGGGAATGAAAGAAGAGGCTGATCTGCGTAATCAATACGGAGATCACGTTGAATTTTTAACTCAAGCCGAAGTGCAAGCAAGAGTAAATTCTCCAATTTATAAGGGCGCCTTGTGGGATGCTGATGGAACAGCCCTTGTTGATCCAGCCCGATTGGTTTGGGGATTGGAAAGAGCATGCTTATCACTCGGTGTGAAAATTTATGAAAACAGTAAGGTCGAATGGCTAGAGCGAACGAGTGATGGAATCATCGTTCACACCGCGTATGGAAGCGTTTATGCCGACAAGGTGGCTCTAGCAACAAATGTTTTCAAGTCTCTGGTTAAACGTGTTCGCAAGTACGTTGTACCTGTATATGACTTCCAAGTTGTTACAGAACCTCTGACAGAAGAGCAGTGGAAAGCAATTGGATGGGCTGGAAAAGAAGGAATGTCCGAAGCTGGAAACCAATTCCATTATTACCGAGTGACTTCAGAAGGCGCAATTTTGTGGGGTGGCTATGACGCGATTTATCACTTCCGCGGAAAAGCTCGTCAAGAGTATGAAACAGATGCAGAAACTTATGCATACCTTGCAGCGGATTTCTTAGAGACATTTCCACAATTAAAGGGAATTAAATTCACGCATGGTTGGGGTGGAGCAATTGATACGTGCTCACGCTTCTCGCCTTTCTGGGGTCGCGCATATCGCAAACGTGTTGCATACGTTCTTGGATTTACCGGACTTGGTGTTGCATCAACACGTTTTGGTGCACAAGTTCTCTTAGATCTTGTAGATGGTTTAGATACAGAACGAACTCGACTAAAGATGGTTCGCAAAAAACCACTTCCATTTCCGCCAGAACCGTTTAGATTCCTCTTTATTCGTCTGACTCAGTGGTCGATTAATTATGCTGACGAGCATGAAGGCAAGCGAAATCTCTGGCTCAAACTCTTAGATCGCCTCGGTTTAGGTTTCGATTCTTAATTAATTAGACGTATTCTTTACCCATGGCAAACCTTGGAAATATGTATGGTCCGAAATTCACATTTCTTGGAATTGGTGAGTGTGACCTCGATGATCCACAGACATATCAAGGTGCCGACGTAATTATTCTTGGCGCACCAATTGATAGCGGAACTTCACATCGCTCAGGTGCAAAATTTGGTCCGCAAGCAATTCGTGGTGGAGATTATTTACCTCACGATGGAGAACGACCACATATGGCACTTCGAACTGATGGGTTAAAGGATCTTAAAGTTTTGGATGCTGGAGATTTGTTGATGCCAGGGGGAGATTTAAAGAAATCTCTTCAAGTACTTGCAGTTGCAACAGAAAAAATTTCACGTGCAGGAATCATTCCAGTAATTCTTGGTGGCGATCACTCCATCGCATCAGCCGATGTTGCAGGTATTGCAGCGCATCGTGGTCTTGGAAAGATTTCGATGATTCACTTTGATGCACACGCTGACACTGGTGATTCACAATTTGGAGCACTTGAAGGTCACGGAACACCAATGCGTCGCCTTATCGAGTCTGGCGCTGTTCGAGGTGATCGCTTCTTGCAACTTGGATTGCGTGGCTATTGGCCAGGAGATGAAACGCTGAAGTGGATGCGCGATCAAGGAATGCGCAGTTATGAAATGACCGAAATTCATCACCGCGGCTTAAATACTGTTTTGGATGAATCATTTGCAACACTTACTGATCAATGCGATGGCGTTTTCTTATCAGTAGATATTGATGTTGTAGATCCAGGAATGGCTCCAGGTACTGGAACACCAGAACCTGGCGGAATGACAAGTAGTGAATTACTCGAAGCTGTTCGCCGAATTTGCCTTGAACTTCCAGTCGTAGGAATTGATGTTGTCGAAGTTGCGCCGCCATTTGATAGCGCAGACATCACTGCAATTCTTGCAAACCGAGTTGTCCTAGAAGCGTTGAGTGCTATCGCGAAGCGCAGATCAGGTAAGCCGTACTCACCAACTCAAAACTTATTGGATCGTTAATTTCTTAGATTGTTGCTAAAGCTTCATCGAGAATAGATAAACCTTCTAGCAATAAATCTTCTGGAATAACTAGCGGTGGAATCAAACGAATTACGTTTGAATACGTTACAGCAGTCAAAATTAGGACGCCTTTTTCCTGACAGTACTTAACGATTTTTCCAAGCGCAGCGGTATTTGGTTCTGTGCCACCAGGAATAATGAGTTCGATTGCCTGCATCGCACCACGACCGCGCACTTCACCGATTATTGCGTGCTTTGCTTTCATCTTATTAAGTTCATCACTCATGATTTTGCCAATTTTCTTCGCACGATCAACAAGTTTGTCTTCTTCAATAGTTTTAATTGCACCGAGTGCTGCTGCGCAAGCTATTGGGGATCCACCATAAGTTCCGCCCAGACCACTGGCATGAATTGAATCCATGACATCGGCGCGACCCGTGACACCTGCAAGTGGCAAACCACCAGCAATTCCCTTTGCCGTTGTAATTAAATCTGGCTCAAGATTTTCATCCTCTGATGCAAACATCTGACCAGTACGTGCAAAACCTGTCTGGACTTCATCAGCAATAAATAGTGCGCCATTATCTTTTGCATACTTGGCTAATCCAGGCAAGAAGCCTTTAGGTGGAACGATGAAACCGCCTTCACCTTGAATTGGTTCGATAACGATTGCGGCAATATTTTTTCCGCCAACTTCCTTATCTAACTTGTGAATGACAACATCCAGTGCATTTTTTTCACAAGCAGCCGCTCCACCTTCCCAGCGATATGGATACGCCATAGGCATGCGATAAATCTCTGGAGTAAAGGGACCAAAACTATCTTTGTAAGGCATATTTTTTGCAGTCATACCCATCGTTAGATTTGTACGACCGTGATAGCCATGTTCAAAAACAACAATTGCTTGGCGCTTTGTAAATGAGCGAGCAATTTTTACTGCGTTCTCAAGGGCTTCAGCACCAGAGTTAAGTAGTACGGATTTTTTTGCAAACTTTCCTGGTGTTAATCGATTAAGTGCCTCGCATACTTCGATATATCCGAGGTATGGAGCAACCATAAAACAGGTATGTGTGAATGCTTCAACTTGTCTCTGCACATTTTCAACAACATGTGGCGCACTATTTCCAACGTTTACAACTGCAATTCCTGCGCCGAGATCAATTATGTGATTACCATCGACATCAACCAAGATTCCGCCACCTGCGCGCTCAATAACCGCCGGCATAGCCATTCCCAGTGATGCCGAGACTGCGGCAGCACGGCGAGCAATAATCTGTTCAGATTTTGGGCCAGGGATGGCGGTAATGACTTTACGTTTCTGTTCTACTGACTCAAGTGTTGTAATCATTTCGCCAGTCTACTTTGACCATGAGAAGATGACCACATGAGAGACCTGGTGATTCTTGGTTCAACAGGTTCTATCGGCGTGCAAGCCCTCGAATTAGTGGCAGCCAACCCCGGGAAGTTTCGAGTAGTCGCCATCACATCTGCAGGAAATAACCCCACAGTAATGATCGAACAAGCTAAGAAATTTAACGTTGGGGTAGTTGGAACGATTCATAATGCCGAAATTATTCGCCAAGCTCTTCCTGGAGTAACAGTCATCGATGGTAAAGATGCAGCGGCAGAAGCTGCATCAATTACCTGCGATGTCGTTCTTAATGCAATCACAGGTTCAATTGGATTAGCTGCAACTCTTAGCGCACTCAAAGTTGGCAATCGTATTGCCCTTGCCAACAAAGAATCATTAGTAGCAGCTGGTGATTTAGTAATGTCTATCGCGAAAACCGATCAAATCATTCCCGTTGATTCAGAACATAGTGCGATTTGGCAGTGCTTAATGTCTGGAAGACGAAATGAAGTTTCGCGCCTAGTTCTTACCGCATCCGGTGGACCATTTCGCCAGAGAAAAGATTTATCAACTGTTACTGTGAATGAAGCTTTAGCCCATCCAACTTGGTCCATGGGTCCAGTAATTTCTGTTAACTCTGCAACACTTGTGAACAAAGCGCACGAAATAATCGAAGCACATCATCTATACGCAATGGATTATTCACATATTGAAGCGGTGATTCATCCACAATCTGTAGTTCATTCAATGGTCGAGTACATTGACGGAGCAACAATTGCACAAGCAAGCCCCCCGAATATGAAAGGGCCAATTTCTTATGCGATCAATTGGCCAGAACGTTTGAAATCGGCAACTCCTGCAATGGATTGGAAGCAATCTCATGCATGGGAATTTGAACCTGTAGATCAAGAGCGTTTCCCCGCAATTGAATTAGCCAAGCGTTGTGGAGAACTGGGGGGAGGATTACCAGCAATTTTTAATGCTTCTAACGAAGTCGCAGTCGAAGCTTTTCTTAAAGGTTCTATAGCATTTACATCAATCATGGAGTGTGTAGAGCAGAGTGTGCAGCGACTCGGTGGATCAAATCCGACTTCGATTCGAGAATTAAGAGATGTCAGCGCCATAGAGCATGATGCACGAATAGTTGCCCAAGAAGTATTACAACGAATGGTTCCCTAATGAAAATTATTGGCGTTTTAGCTTTTGTCATCGCGCTTCTCTTATCTGTGATGATTCACGAATTTGGTCACTACTTGACGGCTAAACGGTATGGAATGCGCGTCAGCGAATTTTTTCTTGGTTTTGGAAAAAGGCTCTGGTCATTCACACGAGGCGAAACAGAGTTCGGAATAAAAGCAATTCCAGCTGGTGGGTATTGCAGGATTGAAGGAATGACGGCTACTGATGAAATGCCACCGGGAGAAGAATCTCGCGCGTTTTACAGAGCAAATTCAGGACAAAAACTCGTAGTTCTTGGAGCAGGTTCCTTTCTGCACTTTGTACTTGGATTCATAATTTTATTAATTATTTTTGCTGGAATCGGAACATCTAAACCTACGACCACGATTGCCGAAATTTCTAAGTGCGTTCCGAAGTTGAACTCTGTTTGCACGGATTCAGATCCAAAATCTCCAGCACTGATTGCAGGCTTGCAAGCCGGCGATGTAATCACATCCCTCAACGGGGTCCCAGTAAATAACTGGGCTAAAGATGTTGAAGTAATCAGAAATTCTGCAGGAAAAGAACTTGTTATTGAAATAGAACGAAACGGTCAACCCCAAACATTTTCCGTGACCGCAGCAACTCGAGTTATTGATGGTAAGGAGTATGGTTTTCTTGGAATCGTAAATGAATTTCAATTCGTTCGTGACGCACCATTTACATCGATAAAAAATTCTGCGTTAGTTTCGTGGGAGTTTATATCTGGCGCCGTTAAAGCGATAATCTCTCTTCCGTCAAAGATTCCGGCACTGTGGGGAGCAACTGTTTCAGGAACAGAACGAGATCCAAACGGTTTAGTTGGAATTGTCGGAGTTGCTCAAGTTACTGGTCAAGCAGCCAGTAGCGATGGCCTGAGCACTTCTGAACGTGTTCAAACATTTTTACTTATCATTGCAAGTTTAAACTTTTTTGTTGGTGTATTTAACTTGCTTCCAATACTTCCTTTAGATGGCGGACATATGGCAGTTGCAATCGCCGATGAAATTCGAGCACTCTATGCGCGCATTCGAGGAAGAGAGCGTCCTGAGGGAATTAACGTAAACAAGTTAGCCCCATTCACCATGGTTGTCTTTGTTTTACTGGCAGCGCTGACAGTTCTTCTTCTGGCTGCAGACATCGTTAATCCAATTCGGGTCAATTTTTAGTGCTCATGTCGCACCTCAAAAAGAATTAGGGCAGAATAAAGCCATGGTTGATCTCGGAATTCCTGCAGCTCCACCACCAACACTTGCTCCACGTCGAAAGACTAAGCAGCTAAAGGTGGGAAGTGTTGGCGTCGGAAGTGATTCGCCGGTTTCTGTTCAATCGATGTGCACCACACTCACTGCAGATGTGAACGCGACTCTTCAACAAATAGCAGAATTAACTGCATCGGGTTGCCAAATAGTACGTGTTGCTGTTCCGAGCCAAGATGATGCTGATGCGTTAGCGCAGATTGCAAAGAAATCTCAGATTCCAGTTATTGCAGATATTCACTTTCAACCAAAATATATTTTTGCAGCCATAGATGCAGGTTGCGCAGCGGTTCGAGTTAATCCTGGAAATATCAAACAATTTGACGACAAAGTTAAAGAAGTTGCTAAGGCTGCAGGCGATGCGGGAATTCCGATTCGTATAGGTGTTAACGCTGGATCATTAGACCCACGTTTAATTGCAAAGTACGGTAAAGCCACGCCGGAAGCACTTGTTGAATCAGCACTCTGGGAAGCAAGTTTGTTTGAAGAACATGGTTTTTCCAATATTAAAATTTCAGTTAAGCATCACGATCCAGTGACCATGGTTAATGCATATCGCTTACTAGCTTCTAAATGTGATTATCCATTGCACTTAGGTGTTACAGAAGCTGGCCCTTTATTCCAGGGAACAATTAAATCCGCAACTGCTTTTGGAATTTTGCTCGCAGAAGGCATTGGCGACACCATTCGCGTCTCTTTATCAGCGCCACCAGTTGAAGAAGTAAAAGTTGGAATTTCAATTCTTGAATCACTTAACTTGCGCCAACGTAAACTGGAAATTGTTTCGTGCCCATCATGTGGCCGCGCCCAAGTTGATGTTTATACATTGGCTGAAAAAGTGCAGGCTGGTTTACAAGGTATGACAGTTCCACTTCGTGTTGCAGTAATGGGTTGCGTTGTAAATGGTCCTGGTGAAGCTCGCGAAGCAGATCTCGGTGTTGCATCCGGTAATGGCAAGGGACAAATATTTGTTAAGGGACAAGTAATTAAGACTGTTCCAGAAGCGCAAATAGTTGAAACGCTGATTGAAGAAGCAATGCGTTTAGCCGAAGAGATGGAAGCCGCTGGAGTTTCTTCAGGCGAACCTTCCGTTGATGTTCACTAACCTCACACAACTAAGCACATCCCTCAGGTAGGCTCGCACCATGTTGCGAATGTCCTCACTCTTTCTGCGCACATTGCGCGATGATCCAGCTGATGCAGAAGTCGCAAGCCATAAACTCTTAGTACGTGCTGGCTACATCAGGAGAATCGCAGCAGGAATTTATTCATGGTTGCCACTTGGATACATCACGCTTCGAAATATCGAAAGAGTTATTCGTGAAGAGATGGATGCGGCAGGATTTCAAGAAGTTCACTTTCCCGCGATGCTGCCAAAAGAGCCGTATGAAGAAACAAATCGCTGGAGTGAATATGGACCAGAATTATTTCGACTTCAAGATCGAAAAGGCGCCGATTACTTATTAGGACCAACTCACGAAGAGATGTTTACCTTGATGGTTAAAGGCGAATACTCCTCTTACAAAGATCTGCCACTCTCGCTCTATCAAATACAAACTAAATATCGCGACGAACCACGTCCACGAAGCGGAATCATCCGTGGCCGCGAATTTGTTATGAAAGATTCATACTCATTTGATATCGATGATGCTGGTTTAGATCTTTCATATATGAGACATCGTGATGCGTATGTGAAAACTTTCAAGCGATTAGGCCTTAACTACAACATTGTCAGCGCTATGGCTGGGGCAATGGGTGGATCTAAATCCGAAGAGTTTCTTGCACCTTGCCCTACGGGCGAAGACACATATGTTCTCTGCGAAAAATGCGGATATGCGGCAAATGTTGAAGCCATGAAAACGGTCATTGATGCGCCCGCTGCTAGAGATTTTCCTGCATTAGAAGTTTTGGATACGCCAAATACTCCAACCATTGATTCATTAGTCGAAGTTCTTAATTCGCAATACGGTGGCGGATATACAGGAGCAGACACACTAAAAAATGTCATGTTGATGGCAGATGAAAAACCAATTGCCGTCTTGGTTCCTGGAGATCGCGAAGTAGATCTCAAGCGTTTGCAAGCAAACTTGATCGGAGTTACTGAGCTTAGAATTTTTGAAGAAGAAGATTTCGCTAAATACCCAAAACTTGTAAAAGGATACATAGGGCCGCAGGATGCGAAGCAATTCGGAATAACTCTTTACGCTGATCCACGGATTGCACCTGGAAGTGCTTGGGTTACTGGCGCGAATAAGAAAAATTGCCATGCGCGAAATGTTGTCAACGGAAGAGATTTCACACCAGATTCTTATGTTGAATCAGCAGAAGTTCGCGCGGGAGATATGTGCCCATCATGCAAGGCTCCAGTCATTATTGATCGCGCGATCGAAATTGCACATATTTTCCAATTAGGTCGCAAATATGCAGAAGCGTTGAATCTGACTGTTCTTGATCAAAATGGAAAGTCTCAAGTAGTAACAATGGGTTCTTACGGAATTGGTGTATCGCGAGCCGTTGCAGCCGTTGCTGAACAAACACACGATGAAATTGGTCTTTCATGGCCTATTGAAGTGGCGCCAGCAAAAGTTCACATAGTCGCAACTGGTAAGGAAGATAAACCTTTTGATGTTGCTGAAAAAATAGGTACAGAGTTAGAAAGTTTAGGCATCACTGTTCTGCTCGATGATCGACGTGATCCAAGTGCGGGCGTTAAGTTTAAAGATGCAGAATTAATAGGTGCGCCAATTATTGTTGTTGTCGGTAAAGCACTCGAACAGGGCAATGTTGAGATCCGCATTCGAAAGAGTGGAGAAAAATCTGAGAGCGCTGTTGAAGGCGCAGTCTCGACCATTTCATCCATGCTCGCAAAGCTCGCTTAATTCATGTTTGGCGATATCACCCAAGTAACGATTTTCTTTCTTATTCTTGCAGCTTTTAGTGCTGGGTTAGTCGATGCAATAGCGGGTGGTGGCGGACTCATTCAACTTCCGGCATTACTAATTGGTTTACCGCAAGCAAGCACTGTCGAAGTATTGGGTACAAATAAGGTTGCATCAATCTTTGGCACAAGTGCTTCTGCTCTTACATATCGCAGAAGCGTTAAAACTGATGCCCGATTCTTGATAACAATGGCACTGCCTGCATTTTTAGGCTCTGTTCTTGGTGCATTGAGCGCATCGCTGATTCCAACACAATCCATGCGTCCTATTGTTTTTATTTTGCTTGTGGCCGTTGCATTTTATACATGGAAAAAACCAGATCTAGGATCTATTGAAGCGCTCCGTCACAATAAGAATAAGCGTTTTGTTATTGCAGCAATTGCGGGAGTCGTAATCGGTTTTTATGACGGAATTTTTGGTCCAGGAACCGGGTCATTCTTGATGCTCACTTTGATCTATCTTGGTTTTGCTTTTCTTAGCGCATCAGCAATAGCGAAAGTTGTAAATGTTTCTACGAATCTTGGTGCAATTGTGGTCTTTGGTTTGCATGGGGCAGTTCTTTGGCAAGTCGCACTTGTTTTGGCATTGGCAAATATTGCTGGAGGATTATTTGGTGCCAAATTGGCTATACGTGGAGGTTCGACCTTGATACGTAAGGTTTTTCTCTTGGTCACGATTGCACTAATAATCAAAGTAGGAATCGACACTGTATCGAATTGGTAAGTTCTGAAAATTCAGGATATTATTTCCTTACAACTTAATAGAAAGAAGATTTACATGTCTCTTAGCGAGAAAATTACGGAGCTTGTGCAACCAGCCGTTGAAAAAGCTGGCTTCTTTCTTGAAGATGTTCATGTTGTATCGCCCGGCAAACACAGAATTGTTACATGTATTGTCGATGGCCAAACCCCACTTAATTTAGATCAGGTTACAAGCGTTTCTCGCGACATATCCGAGCTCTTAGATGCAGCAGATTTTATGGATGATTCAGCTTTCACTTTAGAAGTTACGTCACCCGGAGTTGATCGCCCACTAACTCTTGCACGCCATTGGCACAAAAATCTTAATCGCTTAGTCAAAGTTGTGAAACAAGATGGGTCCGTAGTTAACGGGAGAATCACTTCTGTCGAAGAAGCACACGTACTTTTAACTGAAGATGTAAAAGGCAAATCAAAAGAACATACGGTTATCTTCGCCGATATCAAACGCGCAACAGTTGAAATCGAATTCAATCGCAAGGGTGATCTCTAATGCATGTAGAGATGGCAGCCTTAACTGCACTCACCGCTGAAAAAGAAATTTCTTTCGAACAATTAGTGAGTGCAATAGAGATTGGTGTTTTGACTGCTTACAATCAAATTCCAGAAGCTAAACGTCATGCTCGGGCATTTCTAGATCGCGAAACTGGCGAAATTCAGATCCTCGTTCCAACTTTTAATGAGCTTGGCGAGAAAATTTCTGAAGAACGAGATGATCCAGAAGGCTTTACGCGTATCGCAACATCAACGGCTCGCCAAGTAATTAAAATGAAAATGCGTGAAACAAATGATGCTGACATCGTTGGAGAATTCACCGCCTCTGTAGGCGATGTCATATCGGGCGTTGTTCAGCAGGGTAGAGATCCAAAGATGATTCATGTAAATCTTGGGCGCGTTGAAGGAAAAATTCCGCCGCAAGAACAAGTTCCCGGTGAAATCTACCAACATGGCGATCGCATTAAGTGTTTTGTAGTAGAAGTTAAACAAGGTCTTAAAGGTCCCGAGATAATGCTTTCACGCTCTCATCCAGCACTTGTTAAACAATTATTTGCACTAGAAGTTCCAGAAATTACAGATCGAATTGTTGAGATTATGGCTGTTGCACGTGAAGCAGGACATCGCACAAAAATCGCGGTACGAACTCATCGTGCAGGTGTAAGCCCAAAGGGATCACTCATTGGTCCAGTTGGTTCGCGTGCACGTGCAGTGATGGATGAACTTCATGGTGAAAAAATTGACATCGTAGACTGGTCTGAGGATCCAGCAGTATTTGTTGCACACGCGCTAGCTCCTGCAAAAGTTTCACGAGTTGAAATTACAGATTTACTTTCGCGAAGTGCAAAAGTGACAGTGCCCGATTATCAACTCTCATTAGCAATTGGAAAAGATGGGCAGAATGCTCGATTGGCAGCCAGACTTACGGGCTGGCGCATAGATATCCATCCCGATACGCCTTCTTCTGAGTGAGAATTTCTATAAAAGAGTGCCCCGGCGGTACAGTTAGCCAGTTGAATTCGAGTGATTGGCAGAGGCAGTGAGTATCAATTCGATACGAACATGCATTACTTGCCGAAGGCGTACGAGTCCAACAACTCTTCTAAGAGTGGTGTGTATTGATGGGACTCTGGTCCAGGATTACAAAAAATCACTTCCTGGAAGAGGTGCATGGGTACATCAAAGTTGTTTAGCAACTGCGATTTCCCGGGGCGCATTTAAACATGCGTTAAAACTTAGTGAAACACCAAACGAATTGGATGCGAAAGATATGAAACTCAAATGAGCTCGTTCAGATTATGAGGTCTTACAACTAAGGCTCGCATCCCCTAGATCAATATCTAGAAAAAGAGATTGCGGGCCAAGACAGGAGAACTGTGTCAAAGGTCCGCGTACATGAGTTGGCAAAACAACTCGGTATGGAGAGCAAGGTTGTTCTTGCAAAACTCCAAGAAATGGGCGAATTCGTTCGTTCCGCATCATCAACTGTAGAAGCACCCGTCGTACGACGTCTCATTGAGATGTACCCGGATGCAAAGCCAGTCGAAGAGAAAAAGCCTGTAAAAAAAGCCGCAGCAAAGAAAGCTGCCGCCAAGGCTCCTAAAGAAGTTAACCCAGAACTCGCAGCAGAGTTAGCTGCCGAACTCGGTGTTGATCTTGAAGCGCTTAAAGCTTCACGTGCAGAAAGTGTTGCACCTCAACAAGTAATAACTCCTACAGAGACAACTCCATCATCGGAGGCAACAACAAAACCTGCAACTCCACGTCCAGGTAACAATCCATTTTCATCGGGTAGTTCAACATCAAGCGCAGTTCCACGTCCACCACGTCCAGGTAACAATCCATTTTCTACTGGTGGCGCAGTTCCTCGTCCACCACAACGACCAACAGGTCCAGGTTCACCACGTCCCGGAATGTCAGGACCACGTCCAGGTTCTGTGCGTCCAGGATTTGCTGCACGTCCATCATCACCACGTCCACCTTCAACAGGAAATTTCCCACCACGTACTGGCACACCATCTACTGGTGCAAATAATTCAAGTCCATACAAAACAACTGGTGGCGGTGCACCTGCAGCAGGTGGTCGTCCGGGTGGTGGACCAAATCGTGGCGGCGGTCGCGGTGGCGCAGGTGGTGCTTTCGGTAAGAATCAAAGTAAGAGCAGCAAACGTAAACCGAAGAGTAGAAAAGCACTTCGCGATGAATTCGACAATATGCAGGCACCACAGCTCGGTGGCGCAGTTATTCCTCACGGTGATGGAAAGACACAAATACGTATGCGTCGCGGATCATCCCTTGCTGACTTTGCAGAAAAAATTGGTGCAGATCCAGCAGCACTTGTAGCAGCGCTCTTTCACTTAGGTGAAATGGTGACTGCAACACAATCAGTTGATGCAGATACATTTGAAATTCTTGGTGCACAACTTGGATATGTCATCCAAATTGTTAGCCCAGAAGATGAAGATCGCGAATTACTACAGGGCTTTGATATTGACCTTGGTCAAGAGCTTGAAAGCCTTGATCAAGATCGACTCGTTGCGCGTCCACCAGTTGTAACCGTTATGGGTCACGTTGATCACGGTAAGACTCGTTTACTCGATGCTATTCGCCAGACTGAAGTTGTTAAGAGCGAAGCTGGTGGAATTACTCAGCACATCGGCGCTTATCAAATTCACCATGACCACGAAGGAACTAATCGTGCGATTACCTTTATCGATACACCAGGTCACGAAGCGTTTACAGCGATGCGTGCGCGTGGTGCAAAAGTCACCGATATCGCGGTTTTAGTCGTCGCAGCTGATGACGGTGTCATGCCTCAAACAATTGAAGCACTAAATCACGCACAAGCTGCAGATGTTCCCATTGTTGTGGCAGTGAACAAAGTTGATAAAGAAGGCGCAAATCCTGACAAGGTTCGCCAGCAACTCACCGAGTACAACTTGGTTGCAGAAGAGTACGGCGGAGAAACTATCTTCGTAAACGTATCTGCAAAATCAGGACTCGGCATTGATGCTCTAATTGATTCCATTCTCTTAACCGCTGATGCTGCAATTGACCTACGCGCAATTGCTGATGATGAGGCACGTGGTGTTGCAATTGAAGCTCACCTCGATCGTGGTCGTGGACCAGTTGCGACAGTTCTTGTTCAACGCGGAACACTCAAAGTGGGAGATGCAATTGTTGCCGGTGGTTCATTTGGTCGCGTTCGCGCGATGCTAGATGAGCACGGTGAAAATGTTTCTGAAGCAGGTCCATCTCGTCCAGTTCAGGTACTCGGCTTTACATCCGTGCCAAGTGCTGGCGATACGTTCTTGGTTGCAGATGAAGATAGAACCGCGCGCCAGATTGCAGAAAAGCGTCAAGCAGCTGAGCGAAATGCTCAACTCGCCAAAGCACGCAAGAAAGTTTCACTCGAAGACTTCATGGAGCAATCCAAGATCACAACACTTAACCTCATTCTTAAGGGCGATGTGAGTGGTTCGGTTGAAGCACTCGAAGATGCATTGCTACAACTCGATGTTGGGGCTGAAGTGGATCTTCGAGTTATTCACCGCGGTGTTGGTGCAATTACAAAGAGTGACATCACACTTGCATCAGCTTCGACTGCAGTTGTTATTGGCTTTAACGTCAAGCCAGAACCACAGACTGCAATATTTGCAGATCAAGAAGGCGTTGAAGTCCGCTTCTATTCCGTTATTTATCAAGCGATTGAAGAGATCGAACTCTCACTCAAGGGCTTGCTCAAACCAGAGTATGAAGAGTTTGTTCTCGGTAACGCAGAAGTTCGAGATATCTTTAAATCCAGTAAGGCAGGAAACATTGCCGGTTCTATGGTTCTTGATGGAATCATTCGCAGAAATGCGAAAGCTCGCTTAATGCGAAATGGTGAAGTTATTACAGATAACCTCACAATCGATTCACTTAAGCGGTTCAAAGATGACGCCACTGAAGTTCGTGAAGGATTTGAGTGCGGTATTGGTGTTGGAACACTGAAAGAGATGCAAGTGGGAGACACTATCCAGGTCTACGAAATGCGCGAGAAGAAGCGGGCATAAAACGTGGGTTCATCGCATCGCAGTCAGAAAGTTGCCGACCGCATCAAAGTTGTTGTTGCAGGCCTACTCGAGGGGAAAATAAAAGATCCTCGTTTAGGTTTTGTAACAGTTACTGACGCGCGAGTTACAGGCGACTTACAGCATGCATCCATTTTTTATACAGTGCTTGGCGATGATGAACAACGCGAATCCACTGCAGCCGCTCTAGAGAGCGCAAAAGGTGTAATTCGCTCTGCAGTAGGTAAAGATTTAGGTGTTCGCGTAACACCGAGTATTGAATTCTTTCTTGATGGTTTACCAGAAAGTGCCCTCGCTCTTGATTCTTTACTTGCAAAAGTACGCGAACAAGACGCCGAAGTTTCTAAATTACGTAAAGAAGCGTCTTATGCCGGCGAATCAGATGCATATAAAGCCCCAAAAGTTATTGATAACAGCAACAAACCAGCACCGGTGGATCGCATAACTAATTGGGATGACGTTTGAACAATATGTCTGCAACGGATGGATTTGTAGTTGTAGATAAAGTCGGTGCGATGACAAGTCACGATGTTGTTGCAGTTGGCCGCAGAGTCTTAGGTACAAGAAAAGTTGGACATGCAGGAACTCTTGATCCCATGGCCACAGGTATTCTCATTCTTGGTTTTGGCCACGGCACACGATTGCTTCAGTACATAACTGATGGTGATAAGTCTTATCAAGCAACAATTTCTCTGGGTACAGCAACCATTACTGATGATGTTGAAGGTGAAGTTATTTCGCGTGCAAGTAAGAGCGACTTGGATGCAATCGCTGATACAGATATCCAACGAGATTTATCATCAATGCGCGGAGTTATTTCACAACGTCCAAGCTCGGTATCTGCCGTCAAAGTTGATGGCAAGCGCGCTCATGAGCGAGTAAGGGCAGGTGAAGTATTTGAATTAGATTCTCGTGAAGTAACAATCTCTCAATTAGATGTTCTTAAAATCCGCCGGACCAATGATGCAATACTGATTGATATTGAAGTCACTTGTTCTGCAGGCACTTTCATTCGCGCAATAGCACGCGATCTCGGTGCGTCGCTAAATGTTGGGGGACACCTAACATTTTTGCGTCGCACCAGGGTGGCAAGCTTTGGAGAAGACGTGGCGAACCCGTTTGAAAAGTTTAAAACTGGCGAATTCAAAACTCTGAGGTTAGTCGATGTTGCTAGATCTATTTTTCCTATTCGTGATCTCAATTTGGAAGAAGCGCAGGAACTCTCATTTGGTCGCAAAATTTCGGCATTACCGTCAGCTGGTATTTATGCTGGGATTTCATCTTCCAACGAATTAATTGCTTTACTTGAAAATCGAGATGATGGTGCAAAACCCATCGCCGTTTTCGCTCCAGCGAATTGAAGTGGCAGAATATAAACATGAGTAAGCGCGTGGTTGCTATTGGTGTCTTTGACGGTGTTCACCGTGGTCATCAAGAAATTCTAAATCGCGCCAAAGAAATAGCCGATGGCGGGGCTGTCATTGCACTGACTTTTGATCCACATCCGTCCACAGTATTTGCCCCTGATCGCGCTCCAAAACTTCTGGTGACACTTGCCGATCGAGTTGTATTACTCAAAATTCACAATGCAGATCAAGTTGCAGTCATAAAATTTGACGAAAAGTTTGCTTCAATGTCACCGGAAGATTTTGTTGATGGCGTTCTCATAAATCAATTACAGGCAACAGATGTGGTTGTTGGTGAAAACTTTACATATGGCCATAAAGCTCAAGGAAATGTCGATTCATTGCGTGCTAGTGGACAATCGAAAAATTTTGATGTTCATGTGCTTTCGATTTCTCAAGATGAAAATCAGAATATTTCTTCATCGAGAATTCGCACATTAGTTATTCAAGGCCACGTTGAATCTGCACGTTCCTTACTAACTCGTCCACATCGTTTGGATGTAATTGTTGTTCATGGCGAAGCACGTGGCCGCGAAATTGGTTATCCCACCGCGAACTTAGGAAATATTGAAGGCCAATGCATTCCTGCTGATGGCGTGTATGCAGGTTGGTTGACAGTCGGAATTAATCGTTGGCCATCTGCAATTTCAATCGGAACAAATCCAACATTTGATGGTGATCGTGCCAGACAAGTAGAGGCGTATGCACTCGATCAAGTTGGTTTAGATCTATATGATCAAGGAGCAACAATTGAATTTGGTTGGAGATTGCGAGACACCCTCAAATTTGATGGTCTAGATCCACTCCTTGAACAAATGGCTAAAGATTGCCAACGTGCGAGGGAATTGACCGAGGAATAGCCTCGATTTCCTCTATCCACAACCCCGCTGGTAACCTTTGCCACGTCCAACGAGAAAAAGAGTTTCCGTGTGGCAGACCGGCAACCATCGTGGCCAAGTAAAAGGAGATGCAAGAAATGGCATTAACACCAGAAGTAAAGAAAGAAATCGTTGCTAAGTACGGCAACTCCGCTACTGACACAGGAAGCCCTGAAGCTCAGATCGCTTTGTTATCAAAGCGTGTAGATGAGATTACTCATCACCTTCAAACCAATCCGCATGATCACCACAATCGTCGTGGTCTTTTGTTATTAGTTGGTCAACGTCGACGCATTCTTCAGTACCTCGCAAAGACAGACATCAATCGTTACAGAACGATTATCGAAAAACTCGGCATTCGCCGTTAATTAGACACAACTACTAGCCGCGTGGGCAATGGTCCTCGGTAGTGGTTTCCGGAAAATTTAGCGCATACGAAAGTTGCGCGTCCGTGAACTTCGATCGAAGATTCATTGTGCTCGACTCGGCGGTAGTCGAGAATAGGAGCGACCCATGGAGGGTCAAGAGATTCAATCCGCCGTTGCAGTAATTGATAACGGCAAGTTCGGAAAACGAGAAATTCGTTTTGAAACAGGCCGTCTTGCAAAGCAAGCAGCCGGAGCCGCAGCAGTCTATTTAGATGATCAAACAATGATCTTCTCAGCAACTACTGCCTCAAAAACACCTAAAGATCAATTCGACTTTTTTCCTTTAACAGTTGATGTTGAAGAGAAGATGTATGCAGTTGGTCGTATTCCAGGATCATTTTTCCGTCGTGAAGGGCGTCCATCAGAAGATGCGATTCTCACATGCCGCCTAATCGATCGTCCATTGCGTCCATCTTTCGTTAAAGGACTTCGCAATGAAGTACAAATTGTTGTAACAGTTATGGCTCTAGATCCTGATCACATGTACGACGTGATTGCGATTAACGCCGCTTCAATGTCAACACAACTAGCAGGACTTCCATTTTCTGGCCCAATTGGTGGCGTTCGCGTTGCATTAATTGACGGACAATGGGTTGCATTCCCTAATCATTCACAGCTTGATAAAGCTGTTTTTGACATGGTTGTCGCTGGTCGCGTAACTAAAGATGACGTAGCCATCATGATGGTTGAAGCAGAAGCAACGACACACACAATTGATCTCATTAAGGGTGGAGCACCAACTCCGACAGAGGAGGTTGTTGCACAAGGCCTTGATGCTGCAAAGCCATTTATTAAGGTGCTTTGTGATGCTCAATCAAAGCTTGCAAAGGTCGCCGCAAAGCCAACTGCTGAATTCCCAGTCTTCTTGGATTACCAAGATGATGTTTTTGCAGCGGTAGAAAAGGCAGCAAAAGAGGATCTCGCAAAGGCACTCACTATTTCAGGTAAGCAAGAACGCGAAACAAGAATTGAGGAGATTAGTGCCTCTGTTAAAGAGTCAGTAAGCGCACAATTTGAAGGACGCGAAAAGGAAGTTCCTGCAGCGTTTCGTTCTCTCACAAAGAAATTAGTTCGTCAACGTGTCCTACGCGACAAGATTCGTATCGATGGACGTGGGTTGCGCGATATTCGCCCACTCTCTGCTGAAGTTGAAGTCATTCCTCGTGTTCACGGTTCAGCTATTTTCGAACGTGGTGAGACTCAGATTCTTGGTATCACAACTCTTAACATGCTTAAGATGGAGCAACAGCTCGATACTCTCAATCCTGAAAATCACAAGCGTTACATGCACAACTACAACTTCCCACCATATTCAACTGGTGAAACGGGTCGCGTAGGAACTCCTAAGCGCCGCGAAATCGGCCATGGTGCTCTTGCAGAACGCGCACTCGTTCCAGTACTTCCAAGTCGCGAAGAATTCCCTTACGCAATTCGTCAGGTTTCTGAAGCACTTGGTTCAAATGGTTCAACTTCTATGGGTTCAGTTTGTGCATCAACACTGGCACTACTCAACGCTGGAGTTCCTCTGCGTGCACCAGTTGCAGGTATTGCGATGGGTCTGATTTCAGATGATGTAGATGGCAAAGTTGAATACGTTGCTCTTACAGACATTCTCGGAGCAGAAGATGCATTTGGCGATATGGACTTTAAAGTCGCTGGAACAAAGGACTTCGTTACAGCGCTTCAATTAGATACAAAGCTCGATGGAATTCCTGCATCTGTGCTTGCCGGCGCACTTCACCAAGCAAAAGAAGCGCGTCTTGCGATTCTCGATGTGATGAATGAAGCGATCGATACACCGGATGAGATGAGTCCATTTGCTCCACGAATCATTTCTGTAAAGATTCCAGTTGATCAAATTGGTGCGGTAATCGGACCTAAGGGCAAGATCATCAATCAG
>JAPOHK010000052.1 GCA_029979485.1 Candidatus Planktophila limnetica | reverse complement strand
TTTCTGTTGAGTACAAAGGTGCAACTATTCCAGAACCTGATGAGCGCAGGTCATACCGATGACAACATTTACTGATCCGTATTCATCTTCGCGCGAAACTACAGAAGGCACAGTCTTCTCGGTAACTGGTGGCGACTGGAACGAACTTGTTACAGAAATTGGTGCGACTAAAGAAGAGCGCATCGTTGTAAACATGGGACCACAACACCCATCAACTCACGGCGTGCTCCGACTTGTTCTCGAACTAGAAGGTGAAACAGTTACAGAAGTTCGTTGTGGAATTGGCTACCTTCACACAGGTATTGAAAAGAACATCGAATACCGCAGCTGGACTCAAGGGGTTACCTTCGTAACTCGAATGGATTATTTATCTCCACTATTTAATGAAACCGCTTATTGTTTAGCAACAGAAAAACTCCTTGGCATTACAAATGATGTTCCAGAGCGCGCATCTGCTATTCGTGTATTGATGATGGAACTCAACCGAATTTCTTCACACATGGTCGCACTCGGTACCGGTGCACTCGAACTTGGCGCGATTACTCCAATGTTCTTCGCATTCCGCGAACGTGAACGAGTTCTCGACATCTTTGAAATGATCTCAGGTTTGCGTATGAATATGGCCTATATCCGCCCAGGTGGAGTTCAACAAGATCTTCCAGTCGGCGCCACACAAAAGATTCGCGAAACAGTAAAAGAAATGCGCAAAGCATTTAAAGACAACTCAACAATTTTAATTGGCAATTCAATCTGGATGAAGCGCACCGAAGGTATTGGTTACCTTGATCTTGCAGGCTGTACAACTCTTGGAATTACAGGACCAGTATTGCGTTCAACTGGTCTTCCTTGGGATCTTCGTAAGACTCAACCATATTGCGGTTACGAAAATTATGATTTTGATGTTGTTACAACAGACACGTGCGATGTTTACGGTCGATTCTTAATTCGTATGAACGAATTAGAACAATCACTTCGCATCATCGAACAAGCATGCGACAAGATCGACAAGCTCGCTGGCGCACCCGTCATGGTTGCAGATAAGAAAATTGCCTGGCCAGCACAACTGGCTATGGGTGGCGATGGTCTTGGTAATTCACTGAACCACATCCGTGAAATTATGGGCACGTCGATGGAATCTCTCATTCATCACTTTAAATTAGTTACAGAAGGATTCCGCGTTCCAGCTGGTCAGGTTTATGCAGCAGTTGAGTCACCACGCGGCGAACTTGGTGCCCACATTGTTTCTGATGGTGGAACACGACCATATCGCATGCACTTCCGCGAACCATCTTTTAATAACTTGCAATCAACATCTGCAATGTGTGAAGGAAGCATGGTTGCCGACATCATCGGCGCAGTTGCTTCAATCGATCCTGTTATGGGAGGTGTTGATCGCTAATGTTTACTGATCAAGATCTTGCTGTAATGGATTCAATTATTAAGCGTTACCCACGTAGCCGTTCTGCAATCATGCCGTTGCTTCACTATGCACAATCAAAGGCCGGATACGTAACAAATGAAGGTATCGAATTAATTGCAAAGCTCTTGACGATTGAAACTGCAGAAGTTTCAGCAGTCGCAACCTTCTACACTCAATACAAGCGCAAGCCAGTGGGCGAATATCACGTTGGTGTATGTACAAACACTTTGTGTGCAGTCATGGGCGGAGATGCAATTTTTGCTGGACTTAAAGAGCACTTAGGAATTGAAAACGATGGTGTCACAGCAGACGGCAAAGTTTCACTCGAACATATTGAATGCAACGCCGCATGTGATTACGCACCAGTTGTGATGGCCAACTGGGAGTTCTATGACAACCAGACTGTTCAGTCTTCAAAAGATTTAGTTGATTCAATGCGTCAAGGAAATCCAATCCCACCAACTCGTGGACCGAAATCACTTCCTACATGGAAAGAAAACTCTGCAGTACTCGCAGGAATAAACGATGGTCGCGCAAATGAAGGCGTGCAAGCAGGCGAACCAACTCTTCTCGGTTTGAAATTAGCGAAGGAAGGTAAATAAGCAATGTCAAAGCTAACGCCTGTCCTTTCAGCGCATTGGGATGAAAAAGATTCATTCACAATTGATGCGTACACGCGCAACGGTGGGTACAAAGCTTCTGCAAAAGCACTTGCAATGGATCCTGACGCAGTTATTCAATTAGTTAAAGACTCTGGATTACGTGGTCGTGGTGGTGCAGGTTTTCCTACAGGAATGAAGTGGGGATTTATCCCACAAGGCGATAACAAAGAACACTATTTAGTTGTCAATGCAGATGAATCTGAACCAGGAACTTGCAAAGACACTCCTTTGTTAATGGCTAACCCACACGTTCTAATTGAAGGTTGCATCATCGCCTGTCATGCAATTCGCGCAAAGCATGCATTTATTTATATTCGTGGCGAAGTGACTCACGTAGTTCGTCGCCTAAATCAAGCAATTGAAGATGCATACAAAGCTGGTCACCTTGGTAAAGGAATTGATTTAGTTCTCCATGTTGGTGCAGGCGCATATATTTGCGGCGAAGAAACCGCACTACTTGATTCACTTGAAGGCTTCCGTGGTCAACCACGTTTGCGTCCACCGTTTCCTGCAATCGCTGGTTTGTATGCACGACCTACAGTCGTTAATAACGTTGAATCAATTGCATCAGTTCCAGCAATTGTTACTAACGGTGCAGAGTGGTATCAAAAATACGGAACTGAAAAGAGCAAGGGAATGACTCTTTATTCTCTCTCTGGTCACGTAAATAACCCCGGACAATTTGAGGCACCACTTGGAATTACTCTTCGTGAAATTCTCGATCTTGCAGGCGGTGTTCGCACTGGTCACAAACTTAAGTTTTGGACACCAGGTGGATCATCGACTCCAATATTTACAGATGCACATTTAGATACTCCACTTGATTACGAAGGTGTTGCAGCAGCTGGCTCAATGCTTGGAACAAAAGCACTTCAAATCTTTGATGAAACAACTTGTGTGGTTCGCGCAGTACTCCGCTGGACAGAGTTCTATAAGCACGAATCCTGTGGCAAGTGCACACCATGTCGCGAAGGCACATGGTGGCTTGTTCAAATTCTTCGTGATCTTGAAAATGGATCTGGTTCAGAAGAAGATCTCGCAAAGCTTCTAGATTTGTGCGACAACATCATGGGTCGCTCTTTCTGTGCACTCGGCGATGGCGCAACAAGTCCAATTACTTCTTCAATCAAGTATTTCCGCGATGAATACATCGCACATGTAACTGGAAAGGGATGCCCATTTGATCCAGTTGCCTCAACTCTTTTTTCTAGCGCAGGTGTGAAATGACAACTACGCAATCACAGACAACTGAAGTTGTAGACATGATTACAGTTGTAATCGATGGATTTGAAGTCAGTGTTCCAAAGGGAACTCTTGTTATCCGCGCAGCTGAAAAACTTGGAATTCAAATCCCACGTTTCTGTGATCACCCTCTCTTAGATCCAGTCGGTGCTTGTCGCCAATGTTTGGTTGATATTGAAATTAATGGTCGCGCATTTCCAAAGCCACAAGCTTCATGCACCATTCCTGTAGAACCAGGAATGATTGTTAAAACTCAACTAACTTCAGATGTTGCTGAAAAAGCACAGCGTGGAGTTATGGAGTTACTCCTTGTTAATCACCCGCTTGATTGTCCAGTCTGCGACAAAGGTGGAGAGTGTCCGCTTCAAAACCAAGCAATGAGCAACGGCCAAGCTGAATCACGCTTTGAAGGAAAGAAGCGCACATTCGAAAAACCAATTAATTTGTCGTCACAAGTTTTACTAGACCGCGAACGTTGCGTTCTTTGCGCGCGTTGTACACGCTTCTCAGAGCAGATTGCGAGTGATCCATTCATTACTCTCAACGAACGTGGTGCCCTGCAACAAGTTGGAATTTATGAAGAACAACCATTCGAATCCTATTTTTCCGGAAACACCGTTCAGATATGTCCAGTAGGTGCACTCACTGGTGCGTCATATCGTTTCCGTGCACGTCCATTTGATTTAGTTTCAACACCATCTGCATGTGAACACTGCGCATCGGGGTGTGACATGCGCACCGATGTTCGCCGTGGGAAGACTCTGCGCCGTCTGGCTGGAGATGACCCAACAATTAATGAAGAGTGGAACTGCGATAAGGGTCGCTGGGCGTTTAAATACATCACAGCAATTGATCGCCTTGCACAGCCGATGGTTCGTAACTCTGAAGGCGAATTAGTTGTTGCTTCATGGCCTGAAGCAATTGCAGCCGCAGCCGCAGGATTAGCCGGAGCAAAATCTGCAGTTCTAGTTGGTGGACGTGCAACGTATGAAGATGCATATGGATACAGCAAGTTTGCTCGCGTTGCACTCGGCACAAATGACATTGATTTCCGTGCACGTGCAACATCTGATGAAGAGCGTGACTTCCTTGCCGCCCACGTAGTTGGAACAACCACAACTTATAAAGATATTGATAAAGCAGATCACGTACTTCTAGTTGGTTTCGAACCAGAAGAAGAGTCACCAATTGTTTTCTTGCGTTTGAATAAGCAAGTTAAAAAGCGCAAACTAAAGATCACATCAATTGGAACTAAGCTTTCAATTGGTGTTGAAAAACTTGGAGCAACTTTTGTAAAGGTTGCACCAGGAGCAGAAGCTGCAGCGATTGCTTCTCAATCTCTCACAGCCCAATCGCTTATTTTGGTTGGAGAACGAGCATCTGAAAGCGCTGGTGCACTCTCAGCTGTTGCAGTACTTGCCGCGAAATCTGGTGCAAAATTTGCGTGGGTTCCGCGTCGAGCAGGTGAACGTGGAGCACTCGAAGCAGGCGCAATCGGAAATCTTCTTCCAGGCGGACGTCCAGTTACAGATGCGGCTGCTCGTGTTGATTTAGCAAGTGCGTGGTCAGTTGAATCAGTACCTGCACATGTTGGTCGTTCCACTAAAGAAATTATCGCCGCTATCAATTCTGGCGAACTTAACGCTCTCGTTGTTGGCGGCGTTGATCCACTTGATCTTGATAACTCTGCAGAAACTCTTTCAGCACTTAAAAAAGCTTTTGTTGTCTCTCTAGAAATTGCGCCAAGTGCAGTTACAGAACGCGCTGATGTTGTATTGCCAGTTGCAGCAGTGACAGAAAAGAGTGGATCATTTCTTAACTGGACTGGCAGCGCACGTGCATTTGATGTAGCAGTTGCTGATTCACTTAACCGCAGCGATGTTCGAATTCTTTCAATGATTGCAGATGCTCTCGGAAAGACAATTTCACTGGGAACTGTCTCTGCTGCTGCTCGCGAAATTGCATCCCTTGGTCCATGGGATGGTGCTCGTGCATCATTTACGGCAACACCAGCTCGTGGCACAGTAACTCTTGCAGCAGATGAAGCACTTATTACTTCATGGCGACGTCTGCTTGATCTTGGAACTCTGCAAAAGGGTGAAGAAAATCTCGCAGGAACTGCGCGTCAAACTGTGGCGGTTATTTCGCCAAAGCGCGCAAGTGCAATCGGTGTTGCAACTGGGGATCAAATTTCAATTTCAAATGCGCAAGGCAGTGTCGTACTTCCAGTTCTCGTTGAAGATATTCACGACGATGCAGTCTGGGCTCCACGTAATTCACGTGGATCTGAACTGCTGACCAAACTTGGTAACGCACATGGTGGAGTCGTAAAGGTGGTGAAGGCATGAGTAACGCGGAGTTAATAGCAACAGATCCAGGTTGGATTATTTTGGTTAAAGGCCTTCTCGTCTTTGCTACTTGTGTTCTTCTCACACTCCTAGCGATTTGGGCAGAGCGTCGCATCGTTGCGCGCATGCAAGAGCGTCCAGGTCCAAACAGAGTTGGTCCACTTGGTTTACTTCAGTCTTTATCTGATGGTGTGAAGTTGGCTCTCAAGGAAGATTTAATTCCGGCAGCTGCGGACAAAGTAATTTTTATTATTGCTCCAATCATTAGTGCAACAACCTGTTTTATGGCTTTCGCAGTTATTCCAGTTACCGGTCAGGTTTCGCTCTTTGGACACCAAACAGTTATGCAGATGACAGATATTCCTGTCGGCGTTCTCTACGTTCTAGCTGTTGCATCCGTTGGTGTTTACGGAATTGTTCTCGCAGGCTGGTCTTCAGGATCCACCTACCCACTTCTCGGCGGTCTTCGTTCGAGCGCCCAAGTTATTTCTTACGAAGTTGCAATGGGACTCTCACTTGTTTCAGTATTTATTTACTCAGGTTCAATGTCCACATCTGACATCGTGGCTGCGCAAAATAAATGGTGGTACGCAGTTGTTTTGTTCCCATCATTTGTAATTTATGCAATTTCAATGGTTGGTGAAACAAACCGTGCACCATTTGACTTAGCTGAAGCAGAAGGCGAACTCGTCGGTGGTTTCCACACCGAGTACTCATCACTTAAATTCGCACTCTTCTTCTTAGCTGAATACGTAAACATTGTCGGCGTATCAGCCCTTGCAACAACTCTCTTCCTTGGTGGATATCACGCCCCTCCAGGACTTGGATTTACTG
>JAPOHK010000102.1 GCA_029979485.1 Candidatus Planktophila limnetica | reverse complement strand
CACTAAATTCTTTACTAATTACTAATTACCAGCACAACAATTGCTATGGCGCTTAGCGCTGCAGCAATTATTATTGAAGCTCGCTTGCCTATAATTTGAGGCAGCCCTTGGATTTCACTTTGGCGATCTTCATCTAAATCCTTCAGCACATTTATGAAGTGTGCCGCGCACCCCAGTAGTGCTCCCCCGAGCCACATCCATGTGGGAGGCGTGACATCTTTTGAAATAGCAATACACGAAGGCAATATCGCAAACGCGAATGCAAATGGCAGAGGCGAGAGGAAATTGAATTTAAAATAGAAGTTGTAAGCCACACCAAAGCCAATTCCTAACCAATAAAGCATCCCACCTTTAAACCCCAGCGGTCCAAACATATTTGCAAACAAAGAAAACGGAACCATGAAAATCAACCATGTTCGCAAATACTTTTCTGTAATCAATCCTGATACCAGCGGTTTATTTAGGCGTTGGTGCTTTTGATCATCTGCAAAGTCATAAAGATCATTACTCCAGCCAACGACAAGCTGTCCGGTAAAGACCGTGAATGCGATTACATATGCAGGGCCTTCCCACCAATAATGAACGCCGAATACGAAGGCAATAGTTGAAACAATCAGTGAAGGTATGAAGTGAGAGGCTTTAAGCAGACCGCGGATTCTTCTCATGGCTTGCTAAAACGTAAATGACAAATCAGTGTGAAGAATTTGAAAGTGGTTTTTCGTACTCTGTAACCCATCCAATTACACTGATAATTAAAGCTGTCACGGCGATCAGGGTGAACCACCAACCAATAATTAGTCCCAGACCTGCTGCAACTGCGGACATACCAGTTGGAAGAGGCCACCATGAATGTGGACTAAAGAAACCTAATTCCCCTGCACCATCGGCTATTTCTGCGGTGGTGTTGTCTTCCGGAAGAATCTTCCCAATTCTTTTTTGTGTAAACCAAACATAGAAGCCAACCATGCCCGCGAGACCAGCAGAGAGTAATAAGCCTGTAATTCCAAGGGGTTCACCATCAACCAGCCAATAAATGACTGTCATAATCACATAGAAAATCGATAGCCCAACAAAGAGCATCCAATTAGTTTTCATTGAACTTAGTGCCCTTCAGTTTTGATGTGAGGGTGGTGTAAATCAAATGCTGGGCGCTCACTTGAGATGCGTGGCATCGATGTGAAGTTATGGCGAGGTGGCGGACATGATGTTGCCCATTCCAACGATGAGCCATAACCCCACGGATCATCTACGCCAACCAATGGGCTCTTACGAGTAATCCAGACGTTAACAAAGAACGGAATCATGGAAAGAGCTAACAAGAAGGAACCGATAGTAGAAACGGTATTCATAAAGGTGAAGCCATCTGTAGGCAGGTAATCCGCGTAACGACGTGGGAAACCTTTTATACCTAACCAGTGTTGAATTAAGAATGTTAGGTGGAAACCGAAGAAGAGAGTCCAGAAGTGAATTTTTCCTAGTCGCTCATTGAGCATGCGACCTGTCATCTTTGGCCACCAGAAATAGAACCCGGCAAACATGGCGAAGACCACAGTTCCAAATAAAACGTAGTGGAAATGTGCGACAACGAAGTATGAAGCTGACACCGCAAAATCAAGTGGCGGTGAGGCCAAGATAATTCCTGTAAGTCCACCGAATAAGAATGTTACGAGAAAGCCCATAACCCAGAGCATTGGTGTCTCAAAGGTGACGTGACCGCGCCACATGGTTCCGATCCAGTTAAAGAACTTAACGCCCGTCGGTACACCGATAAGAAATGTCATGAAGGAGAAGAAGGGCAGCAATACCTGACCACTTGCAAACATATGGTGCGCCCACACTGAAACTGAAAGAGCAGCGATCGCAATAGTTGCGGCGATTAAGCCCTTATAGCCAAAGATAGGTTTACGACTAAAGACTGGCAAAATTTCTGTAGCAATTCCGAAGAATGGCAGAGCCAAGATGTACACCTCAGGGTGTCCAAAGAACCAGAAAAGGTGCTGCCACAACATGGCACCGCCATTTGCAGGATCAAATAAATGAGTTCCATAAAGTCGATCAGCTTCTAAGCCTAAGAAGGCAACCGCTAATGGTGGGAACGCAAGTAAAACCAAGATGGAAGTAAGTAATACGTTCCAAGAGAAGATCGACATTCGAAACATCGTCATACCTGGTGCGCGCATTGTAAAAATAGTTGTAATGAAGTTAACCGCACCCAAAATAGTTCCGATACCGCCTACTGCTAATCCTGTAATCCAGAGATCTGCGCCAATTCCAGGTGAATAAGTGGCGCTAGATAGCGGAGCGTATGCGGTCCAACCAAATGAAGCCGCTCCACCTGGTGTTACGAACCCAGCGAATACCATGATTCCGGAGAATAGATATAACCAGTAAGAAAGCATGTTCAAACGCGGGAAAGCCACATCTGCTGCACCTATTTGCAAGTGCATAATCACATTTGCAAAGCCAACGAATAGTGGTGTCGCAAAAAGCAACAACATAATCGTTCCATGCATCGTGAAAATCTGGTTGTACTGCTCATTACTCAAAAACTGTAAACCTGGACGCGCTAATTCAGATCTCAATAGAAGTGCAAGAAAACCACCAATTAAGAACCAAGCAAAAGTAGTAAACAGATATAAATAACCAATTCGCTTGTGGTCTGTTGTTGTAATCCACTTAACAAAGGCGTTGCCTTTGCGAGTCGGTTGAATTGCCTGAGTAGGAAGTGTCAGTACTGGACGCTCTGCAAATGTAGTCATGCTGCGCTCGCCTTCAGGGTTTCTAGGTAGTTCTGATATTCAGATGGGGTTACAACTTTGACCGTAAAAATCATTTGTGTGTGGTTTCGGCCGCACAAAATGTTACAACGACCTGGATAGGTTCCTAATTTCTGAGCCGTGAACTCTAACTTGTTAGTCACCCCAGGAAGATTTTGCATTTGAATCATGAATGCTGGAATCCAGAAACCATGAACAACGTCATTTGCTGTTATCGTAAAGCGAACTTTCTCACCTTGAGGCAAATACAAAGTTGGTGGTTGTGCGGGAGTTCCTGTAACAACTGCGTCCGGCCCAGCTTCGGAGTATCCAAATTGCCAAGACCATTGAATTCCTTCAACAGAAATTTCGTGAGCAGGGCCAGTTGTTTTAGCAGTGATTTCTGTTTGTGCTCTCAGTGTGTAAGCGAAAAGCACGGCCACGATGATGAATGGAATTACTGTGTAGAGAATCTCAACTGGAACGTTGTATTGCGTTTGCTTTGGGAACTCTGGAGAATCCTTTTTAAGACGATGAAAGAAAACAGGCCACATGATAAGAATCAACGTAAAGACACCAACAACGCCTGCGGCGATCCATGCACCTTGCCACAATGACAAGGAGTGGTCGTTGACACTTGTGATGCCTTCTTCAAAACCAAGTCCTGATACTTCCGAACAACTAGTCAGAAATAGTGTTGTTGGAACTAGTACCCCCGCTAGGGATAGAACTCGCTTCATGCGTGCCGACATAGGCTTAAGAATAGTGGGGCATTTCCAAAACACACTCACCAGCCAGTAGCGTTCATCTGGTGGTACGTGTCACAGGAAACTTCCAGAGTGAGAGCCCTCTTCATCCAAAGGCTTTTGAGGTTCTCCATGCCGCTTTCGACAATGGCTGGGCTAACCCTGGAAAGCTTTCGCAATCCGGATCAAAGGCCAATCATGTAAGAAATCAGGCTCTCGAATCGATTGCGCAATCTCTTAAAGTCCCCGTTGATTCAATATTTCCGTTTTCATCAATCTCCCTCGGATACTTCTTAGGCATCAAGGGGTTGCTAACTGATTCGTTATCTCTTGTTCATGGAGCAACCGATCGAAAAGATGTTTTTGCGATAGCTGCTGGTCTGACTCACCAGGTATTGCCGAGCGCTCTAGATGGAAACCTCATTTTGCCAAGTGTTGAATCACCCACTTCGGTACTTGCAT
>JAPOHK010000075.1 GCA_029979485.1 Candidatus Planktophila limnetica | reverse complement strand
TTTCATGGGGCTCTTATGGACTTGTAAAGAAGCAACTAAACCTTGGAGCACTTGAAGGTCTAGCGATTGAAACATTGCTTTCGCTACCTTTTTACGGTGGTTATTTGATCTTTATCGGACTCAATGGAACAGGACAACTCGGCTCTTCTCTAGGTTTATCTCTCTTGTTAATTGGTGCAGGCGTTGTCACTGCTATTCCACTCTTGTTATTTAATGGTTCGACAACTCGTCTGCCTTTTACAATTATTGGTTTGTTGCAATACATCACGCCAACAATTCAATTCTCTATTGGTGTCTGGGTTCGCCACGAAGATATGCCAACTGCGCGTTGGGTTGGATTTATGATTATTTGGGCTGCGCTAGTGACACTAGCAATTGATTTGCTTAAATCAGGACGTACGGTCAATAACAGCGTCGCACAGGGATAGCAACGCACCAGTTGGTTCGCCTACTGGTAGAGGACCGAGCGCCGCGCGTGCTTGCTTAGCAATTGAAACTAATTGTGAACGAGATTCATCAAGTGCTTTATGTTGTCTTAACTCACGTAGAACCTGCGCCACTGTTGCTTCATCTTCAATTGGACCACTAAGTAAATGTCGGAGTTCAGAATCAGCAGGATCTTGAGATTTCATAACATTTAAAGTGACAAGTGTTGGAACGCCTTCACGTAAATCTGTTCCAGGAGTCTTTCCTGATTCAAATGATTCACTTGAAATATCAATCACATCATCAGCTAATTGAAATGCAACACCCATTTTTTCTCCGAAGAGCGTGAGAGTTTCCATTGTTTCGCGAGGTGCGCCAGAAAGAAGTGCGCCAAAGCGAGCACTTGTTGCAATTAGTGAGCCAGTTTTATCTGCTACAACGTTGAGATAGTGCTCAAGGGCATCGATGCCTGCACTTGGTCCTTGAGTCTCCATAATCTGACCAATCACAAGTCTTTCAAATGTTCGGGCTTGCAATCGAACTGCTTCTGCGCCCATATCTGCGAGTAAATCAGAAACTTTTGCGAAGAGATAATCTCCAGTCAAAATTGCCACGGAGTTTGTCCAACGAGTATTTGCACTCATTACACCTCGTCGAAGTGGTGCTTCATCCATAACATCATCGTGGTACAGAGTTCCGAGGTGGGTTAATTCGCAGACAACAGCAGCATCAATAACCTGTGAACGCTTTGGATCTCCATAATGCGATGCAATCAGAGTCAGAAGTGGGCGCAAACGCTTTCCACCGGCGTCGACAAGGTGGCGAGAAGTTTCTATAACCAGCGGATATTTACCAACTATTTGTTCGCGCAAACGCGCTTCAACCAGTGCTAAGCCATCGGAGAGTTGCGCCTCGAACTCTGGCGAAATCTCAGGAATACCGAGTGATGCCATTATCGAATAAAGATCGCGATGTTGCTGATGAAATCAAGAAGCGGTGAAGGGAACACGCCTAAGAAGATTGTGATGGCAACAGAGAACAAAACTGTTATGCGTGTAAGTATTGAAGGGATCAATACGCTGGTTGCATCTTCTAGAGGATCTGAGAAGAACATCAAAACAATCACACGAATATAGAAAAAAGCTGCGATTGCACTTGATAGTACACCGGCTATAACAACAGCTTTTGAACCACTTTCATATGCTGCAGAGAAGATTGAAAACTTTCCAATAAATCCACTTGTTAGTGGGATGCCTGCAAAAGCGAGGAGGAATGTTGCAAAAGATGTTGCGACCCATGGTGAACGTTTTCCAACACCAGCCCATCGATTGAGATCAGTAACTTCTCCTGCGCTATCTCGCACCAGAGTTACGACTGCGAAAGCTCCAACTGTTGCGATGCCATATGCAAATAAATAGTAAATGCTTGCATCAAGTCCAGCCTTATTTAATGCAAGTACACCTGTGAGCAAGAAGCCTGCGTGGGCAATAGAAGAGTAAGCAAGCATGCGCTTTACATCTCTTTGTGCAATTGCAACGAGAGAACCAAAGACCATTGTGATAATTGCAATGCCTGTAATTAGCGGACGCCATGACCATTCGGCATTAGCGAAAACAGAGTAGTAAATGCGCAACATCGCACCAAATGCTGCAACCTTTGTTGCTGCTGCCATAAATGCTGTGACTGGTGTTGGTGCACCTTGATACACATCTGGTGTCCACGCGTGGAATGGAACTGCGCCAACTTTAAATAGAAGTCAGATTGAAAGAAACGCGATACCGATGAGAAGGAACACGTCATTGCCAGTGCCACCAACTACTGCTGCGCGAATACCTTCGTATGAAACTGAACCTGAATATCCATAAAGATATGCGGCGCCAAATAAGAAGAATGCCGACGAAAATGCACCGAGTAAGAAGTATTTCAGCGCAGATTCTTGTGAAAGAAGGCGACGTCTACGTGAGAGACCTGCCATCAAATAAAGCGGTAGCGAGAGAACTTCTAGCGCAACAAAGAGCGTAATGAGATCCGAAGCCACTGGAAAAATGAGCATTCCAGCAACGGCAAAGAGTGTGAGTGGGAATACTTCTGTCACTTGCTGACCACGAGCAATTGATTCGCGCTCTTCTGGTGAACCAGGAATTGCTGCAGCCGCTGCGGCAAAGTTTTCAGTATCAGCAATTAGAAATACAGCAATTATTGAAACGACTAGAACTGATGCTTGAAGTAACAAACCAGGTCCATCAATGATTACAGACCCCATCGCAGCTGTTGTTGATCCAGAATTTCTAATTCTCCACACCTGAACAAGTGCAAGAACAAGGGTTCCAATGCTCACACTTACTTGTGCGATTGGACGAATTGCCTTAGATGCAAAAGCTTCAATGAGCACGCCAATAATTGCGCCAGCAAAAACAACCAAGATTGGAGAAAGTAACGAGTATGAAAGTGTTGGTGAGATAAATTCACTCATTTACTTGCCTCCATGTGTCGGTGCTGGATCAGTAAATCCCATTTGAGAGACAACCTGCGCAGCGGCTGGGTTAATAATATTTAGCGCTGGTGCAGGGTAAAAACCAAGTACGACAATCACCGCAACTACTGGTGCAATTGCAATCTTTTCGCGAAGGTTTAAATCTTTTAGATTTTCATTACCTGGCTCTGTTGGGCCGTGCAGTGCTCGTTGAACAGGAATCAAGATATACAACGCCGCAAGGACAATTCCGAATGTTGCAATAACTGCAGCAACTGGATATCTCGTAAATGTTCCAACCAAAACTAAAAATTCGCTGACGAAGCTAGATAAACCTGGAAGTGCCAAGCTCGACATTCCGGCGATAAAGAATGACCAAGCCATTACGGGAGTTACTCGTTGTAAACCACCAAAGTCAGCAATCGTTGAAGAACCACGACGAGAAATCATCCAGCCAGCAACTAAGAAGAGAGCAGCCGTTGAGAAGCCGTGGTTAAACATATAAAGCGTTGCACCACTCTGTGCTTGGGTTGTCATCGCGAAAATACCTAGTGTGATGAAACCGAAGTGAGAAATAGATGTGTAAGCAATTAAGCGCTTGATGTCTTTTGCACCGATTGCAAGGAATGCACCATAAAGAATTGAAATTACAGAAAGAGTAATAATCAAAGGAGTGAAGGTCTTGGTTGCATCTGGAAATAGCGCTAAGCAATAGCGAATCATTCCGAAAGTACCAACCTTATCTAGTACACCTAATAGCAGCACTGAAGTTCCTGGAGTCGCTGACTTTGCAGCATCTGGAAGCCATGTGTGGAATGGGAATAATGGAGCCTTGATTGCAAAGGCAATAAAGAAACCAAGGAACAATAAGTTTTGAGTTGTTGAACTCATCTCAAGTTGTGAAAGCGCTGCAATGTTAAATGTATGTCCACCTTGTTCGCCGGAGAGAACGTAGAGCCCGATGATTGATGCAAGCATCAACAATCCACCGAATAGTGAGTAGAGCAAGAACTTCACAGCAGCCGCTGATCGTTCTCCGCTTCCGTAACCACCGATAAGGAAGTAAACAGGCACCAACATCGCTTCAAAGAAGACGTAGAAGAGAAATACATCAGTCGCTGCAAAGACACCAAATGACATCGTCTGCAAAACCAAAATCAAAATATAGAAAGTCTTTGTACTCCAACGTCCGCCTTCTGATTCATTCCATCCAGCCAAGACAACGATTGGAGTGAGAAGTGCGGTCATGAGAATTAGAACAAGTGCGATTCCATCGACGCCAACTGCGTATTTGATACCGAAGGTTTTAATCCAGTCATAACTCTCAACAAATTGCAGTGCTGTATTCGAGCGCTCAAATTTAGTTGTCATGAATATCGTTGCAGCTGCTGCAATAAGAGTTGTGCCTAGCGCGAATTGCTTAGCCAAAAGAGATTTACTCTGTGGCAGGGTCCCAATAAGTGCGGCGCCAAGTAGTGGAATTGCCATAATCAACGTTAAGTAGTTCATAACGTCACCGCCCAAATCGCCGCAATTAATGCAATTGCGCCAAAAACAATGAGGGCTGCATAACTACGAACGAAACCTGTCTGTGATGAGCGAAGTGCGCTTGCAGATCCAAGAGTTGCTGATGCAACACCGCGAACAGTGCCATCTACAACTACGTCATCAGTCTTAACGATTAAGCGAGTAAGAGCTTGTCCTGGGCGCATAAAAACGCTTTCGTTGAAGTCATCTTGTAACAAGTCGCGACGTGCAATTCGAGTAAACACTGAAACATCTGTTGGCGCTGTATCTGCAACTGGTCCGCGGCCGTACTTAAACCATGCAAATGATGCTCCGACAATCACGACAGCAAGTGCCATTAATGAAATAACAACTGGTGGCAATATTTCTGCGCCGTGACCTTCATGTGCTTCAAAGAGCGGCTCTAACCAGTGAACTAGTGCTTCACCGCGTGCAAGTAAGAATCCTGAAGTAACTGAACCAATTGCAAGAATACCCATTGGCAGCAACATCAAAAATGATGATTCATGTGGCGGATGTTTGATGTCATAACGCGGTGTTCCGGCAAAAGTTAGAATCATTACGCGAGTCATGTAGAAGGCGGTGAGTGCTGCGCCAAAGAGTGCAACGGATCCGATAAGAATTCCCTTAACTCCTCCAGCATAAAAAGCGGTTTCAATTATTTTATCTTTTGAATAAAAACCAGCAAATGGTGGAACTCCAAGAATTGCTAAGTAACCGAGTCCAAATGTTGCAAATGTAAATGGCATGAAGTGTCTGATTCCACCGAACTTGCGCATGTTTACTTCATCGCCAGTTCCGTGCATAACCGAACCTGCACCAAGGAACATTCCAGCCTTAAAGAATCCGTGGGTCAATAAGTGCATGATTGCGAATGCATAACCAACTGGTCCAAGCCCTGTTGCTAAAACCATATAACCAATTTGAGACATTGTGGAAGCAGCGAGTGCTTTCTTAATGTCATCTTTGGCGGTACCAATAATTGCACCGAAGAGAAGTGTTATT
>JAPOHK010000066.1 GCA_029979485.1 Candidatus Planktophila limnetica | reverse complement strand
GCATGACGCAGCGCTTGTTCTCGATCCACTGTGACGACAACTCCTTTACCTGCTGCTAATCCATCATCTTTCACAACATATGGAGCACCAAAGGTGTCCAGCGCTTTTTCAATTTCGGCAGCGTTATTGCATGTGAAGCTACGTGCAGTCGGTACGCCCGCATCACGCATCACACCTTTAGCAAAATCTTTCGATCCTTCTAATTGGGCAGCTGCCTGTGATGGTCCAAATACTGCAAATCCTGCAGCGCGCAGTACATCTGCAGCACCATTAACCAAAGGAACTTCTGGACCGATGACAACGAGATCAACAGATAATTGCTGAGCAAGTGCACAGATTGCTTGATTATCGGTGATCACAAGAGAATGAATCTGTGCAATTTCTGCAATTCCAGGATTTCCTGGTGCAACATGCAACTGCGTACAACTTTTATCTGCCTTTAACCCTAGTGCGAGTGCGTGTTCGCGACCGCCACTTCCGACTAGGAGGATTTTCATGGCTAGATGAAATCCTTCACCACAATGGTTTGGTCACGCCCGGGTCCAACACCGATTGCACTCATAGGCGCTCCAGAAATCTTTTCTAGGAAAGCAATATATTCCTGAGCATTCTTAGGTAGATCTGAAATCTTCTTTGCATGTGAAATATCTTCTTGCCAACCAGGAAGGTATTCATAAATTGGCTTTGCATGATGGAAATCTGATTGTGAGGCTGGAAGTTCTTCAACGCGCTTGCCATCAATTTCATAGGCAACACACACTGGAATTTTCTCCCAACCCGTTAAGACATCGAGCTTGGTGAGGAAGAAATCTGTTAATCCGTTAACACGAACTGCATACCGTGCAATAGGTGCATCAAACCAACCACACCGACGTGCTCGACCAGTTGTTACGCCAACTTCGCCACCAATGGTGCGCAATTTTTCGCCATCTTCGTCGAAGAGTTCTGTTGGAAATGGACCCGAACCAACACGAGTTGTGTAAGCCTTGACGATTCCGATAACGCGATCAATTTTGGTAGGTCCGATACCTGAACCTGTGCACGCGCCTCCGGCAGTTGGATTTGATGAAGTAACAAACGGATAGGTTCCGTGATCAACATCGAGAAGCGTGCCCTGCGAGCCTTCTAGAAGTACACGTTTACCTGCTTTGAGCGCGTTATAAAGGAGCAAAACAGTATCTGCAACATAAGGGCGAAGAATTTCGGCATAACGGAGATATTCTTCAAGAACTTCCTCAACTTCAATATTTTTGCGGTTGAAAACCTTGATGAGAACTTGATTCTTGTCGCGCAGCGCGCCTTCAATCTTTTGACGCAAAATAGATGGATCAAAGAGATCTTGAACGCGAATTCCAATGCGATTGATTTTATCTGCATATGCAGGACCGATACCTCGGCCAGTCGTACCAATTTTTGCCTTGCCAAGGAACCGCTCTGAAACTTTATCGATTGTTCGGTGATACGGAGTAATTAAATGAGCATTAGTCGAAATAACTAATTTACTGCAATCAATTCCACGTTCGGTGAGCCCCTTGATTTCTTCGAGCAATACACCCGGATCAATAACAACTCCGTTTGCGATTACGGGAATGACGTTGGGCGACAAAATTCCAGATGGAAGTAAGTGCAACGCATATTTTTGATCTCCGATGACAACAGTATGTCCAGCGTTGTTTCCGCCTTGATAACGCACTACATAATCAACACGATCACCCAATAAGTCTGTGGCTTTACCCTTGCCTTCGTCGCCCCACTGAGCGCCGAGCAGTACTAATGCAGGCATGGATAAAGCCTTTCCTTATTGTGGAAAATTACTTGAGTGCTGAAGTACCAGTTGATCGTAGATCTTCACATGCATGTGCAACACGAGCTGCCATACCTGCTTCTGCAGCCTTACCCCACGCACGTGGATCGTAAGCCTTCTTATTTCCAACTTCGCCATCAACTTTAAGAACGCCGTCGTAATTCTTCATTACGTGATCGACAACTGGACGAGTAAATGCGTATTGAGTATCAGTATCAATATTCATCTTGATGACACCGTAATCAAGTGATTCGCGAATTTCAGAGAGCAATGAGCCAGAACCACCATGGAATACCAGATCCATTGGCTTGCTACCTGCTGGCATTCCTAGTTTTGCAGATACTGCATCCTGCAAAGTCTTGAGAATCTTTGGCTGAAGAACCACGTTGCCTGGCTTATACACGCCGTGAACATTTCCGAATGTTGCAGCGACCATGTAGCGCGCCTTGGAATCTGTGCCGAGCGTTTCAATAGTTAAAAGTGCATCTTCTGGAGTTGAGTACAACTTGGCATCATGCTTTGCCTCAATGCCATCTTCTTCTCCACCAACAACACCAATCTCAATTTCCAAAATTGTTCGTGCAGCCACTGACTTATCAAGAAGTTCGCGGGCAACCTTCATATTCTCGGGCATATCAACAGCTGATCCATCCCACATATGTGAGTTAAAGAGTGGCTGCTTTCCGTCTTTAATGCGCTGTGCACCAATTTCAAGAAGTGGACGCATAAATCCATCTAACTTCTCTTTAGGGCAGTGATCTGTATGAATACCAATATTTACTTTGTAATTCTTAGCAACAACGTGCGCAAACTCTGCAAGAGCAACTGCTCCGTCAACCATGTTCTTTACAGTTGAACCAGATGCGTATTCAGCGCCGCCCCAAGAAAATTGAATGATGCCATCTGATTCTGCTTCGGCGAATCCACGAATTGCGGCGATGATGGTCTGTGATGAAGAAACATTGATTGCTGGGTAAGCGAATGAACCGGCCTTAGCTCGGTCCAACATATCTGCATAAACTTCAGGGCTTGCTATTGGCATTTCTTGCTCCCAATGAATCGTGGCTAGAACTGGTGTAAACGCTCTGACACTCCATTGGGTCTGAAGGGCTTACGCCTAATCCAACCACCTACCCCCGCGTAAGAAAAATCGGCGCTCTCCTTACGCGCGGATTGTGGCGGCCTACAGCCTTAAGGATGCAGAACTTTTTGCAGGAAGGCGATTAATCCCGCAATGAGGGCGGGATTACTGAGCACCTTGAGCAAAATTGCCAGGAAGGTAGCTACCGTCATATTTACTCCTTTCATCCGAAATAAGGTGTGAAGTATCCGAGTTATAAAAAGTAAAAAATTGAGTGGAAGCACTCATTGTTGATAACTTTTAAGGCTTCACGAAAAGAATTTCACACAGTAATCTCGTATCGTGACTTCAGATTCCATTGAAAATCTATCCTCCGAGAACCGTTCTTTTGCACCGAGCGCAGAATTTGCTGCAGCTGCAAATGCCAAAGCAGATCTCTATGCACAGGCTGATGCTGATCGCTTGAAATTTTGGGAATCTCAAGCCGAAGCACTTACCTGGCATAAGAAATGGGATTCAGTCTTGGAATGGCAATCACCTTTTGCCAAGTGGTTTGTTGGTGGCAAATTAAATGCAACTGTTTCAACGCTAGATAGACATGTTCAAGAGGGAAGAGGCAATCGCGTTGCTTTTCACTTTGAAGGTGAACCCGGTGATACCAGGACAATCACATATGCTGATTTATTGGCAGAAGTTTCACAAGCCGCTCATGCTTTAACAGAAATCGGAATCAAATCTGGTGATCGAGTCGCAATCTATATGCCACTTATTCCAGAAGCGGTAGTTGCGATGTTGGCATGTGCACGCATTGGAGCCATTCACTCAGTCGTCTTTGGAGGATTTTCAGCAGATGCGCTTCTCTCTCGTATTCAAGATGCCGATGCAACGCTTGTTATTACAGCAGATGGTGGATTCCGCAAAGGTGCTGCCTTTGCACTAAAAACTGCAGTAGATGATGCGCTTAAAGGTGCAACTAACGTAGCCAAAGTATTGGTAGTAAAGCGCACTGGCCAAGATATTCATTGGGTTGAAGGTCGCGATATCTGGTGGCACGAATTAGTCGATCGCCAGAGCACATCGCACACGCCTGAATATTTCGATAGCGAGAATCCGCTCTTTATCTTGTATACCTCTGGTACGACTGCAAAACCAAAAGGAATTTTTCATACAACTGCTGGATATTTGACGCAGGTTTCTTATACGCACCGAGTTGTTTTTGATATCAAACCGGAAAGCGATGTGTATTGGTGTACAGCAGATGTGGGTTGGATAACCGGGCACTCCTACATGGTTTATGGACCACTCATTAATGGCGCAACACAAGTAATTTATGAGGGAACTCCAGATACTCCACATAAAGGTCGCGCCTTTGAAATCATTGAAAAATATGGCGTCACAATTTTGTATACCGCACCAACATTGATTCGCACATGGATGAAATGGGGCGATGAATTTCCCAATAAGTTTGATCTCTCGTCACTTCGTTTACTTGGATCAGTGGGAGAGCCAATTAATCCAGAAGCATGGATGTGGTATCGCACCGTTGTTGGTAAAGAGAGATGTCCAATCGTTGACACCTGGTGGCAAACTGAAACAGGTGCAATCATGATTTCACCACTGCCTGGAGTTACTGCAACAAAGCCTGGTTCTGCTATGCGGCCTCTTCCTGGAATTAGCGCCAAAGTTGTTGATGAGAAAGCAACTCCAGTTGGAAATGGCCATGGTGGTTTTCTCATTCTCGATCAACCTTGGCCATCTATGTTGCGTGGAGTTTGGGGAGAACATGAACGTTATAAGGAGACATATTGGTCGCGCTTTCCTGGAATCTATTTCGCAGGCGACGGTGCAAAGCTAGATGACGATGGCGCGTATTGGTTACTAGGTCGCGTTGATGATGTGATGAATGTTTCTGGCCATCGAATTTCAACGACAGAAGTGGAATCCGCACTAGTTTCGCATCCTGCGGTCGCAGAAGCAGCAGTTGTAGGAGCTGCCGATGCGATGACGGGACAAGGAATTGTTGCCTTCGTAATTTTGCGAGGTGGAGTAGAGAGTGCACAAGGTGATGTACTCAATAAAGAATTACGCGATCACGTGGCGAAAGAAATTGGTGCAATAGCCAAACCCCGCCAGATCATGGTTGTTAATGAGTTACCCAAGACGCGAAGTGGAAAGATTATGCGCCGGCTTCTAAAAGATGTCGCAGAAAATCGCGCAGTGGGAGATGCCACAACGCTCGCTGATCCAAACGTGATGAAGTTGATCGCCGAAGGTTTGCAGGGCGCTAAGGACGAAGATTAGTTTCTAAAGCTTTTTCAATATTTCGGCGCACATCGGCAAGGATTCCGGGTGCATGTTTGTTAATTTGTAAATAGACCTTGCTTTCGGCAATTTGATTCTGCCCAGTGGCCCAAGGCGCCCACAACATGATGGTGCCGATGACATAGAAGAGAAGTACATATTTTGTAACTTCCAATAAAGCACCACCCAACGAATCTATAAAACGAAGCGGGCCGCGAATAATTGTGATGCGAAGTGATTTGGCAATGAGCGTTCCGAGGAAAGCTCCGGCATATGCACCTGCAATGATGGCGAGGATGAGCCACCCGCTTTGGTTCTTTTCAATAACAAAATAGACAGCCGCAATAGCACCCGCTACAAAAAACACGCCGCGCAAAATTGTCTTCACTAAACCATTCTTAAATCCAGTAAAGAGAGCGCCCAGTGCAACGAGCGCAAAAATGAGGTCAAAGATCATGCATCACCCAAATATTTCTTTACCAATAGCTGGATTTCCTCAAGTGATTTAAATGGCCCGTATTTCTTATAGACAGCTTTG
>JAPOHK010000103.1 GCA_029979485.1 Candidatus Planktophila limnetica | reverse complement strand
CGTTCAACTGCGTGGCGATCACTTGGATCTAGTTTCTGTGGTTCTTTCAGTGCAGTCCACAATCGGCGGTAACGTTTTATAACAGTTTCACTCGCGCGAATCGGATCTATTTCGGGATAGAGAACTCCTGATAACGCGAGGTCTTCAAGTTCTGCTGCCACATTGAAGTGTGCGATCTCTAAATCATGTTCGCGCTGTCCATCGCTCAATGTTTTCTGAAACTCGCTAGTTTCGGCATCTACTAGGTATGCGGCAAAGCCTTCAGCGTCTCGTCTAAAGAGGGTGTTTGATAGCGAACAATCGCCCCACCAAAATCCTAATAAGTGAAGACGCACAAGAAGCAGCGCTAAAGCATTTGTCATTGTGGTTATGTCATGAGCTGAAACATTTCCTGAAAGCAAAACGCGATAAGGAAGTGAGTACGGTAAAAACCGCGTAGCTAAAGCGCATGGAAGTTCTTCGCCTTTGCTATCTGTTCGGCCTTCTACAACTGCAATTGGATCAACACTGGGAGCGCCTAATTGTTTAAGTTGGCGCAATATTTTGTATTCACGATTTGCGAACTCTGCAACAGTTTCTTTGATTGCATAAACCTCGGCATCAGGATCATCACTTGCTCGCACCAACCGCACAATGTGGCGAGAAATGCCTCGCTTTTCTGCAAGCAATGGATCTTCAGGCCAATTCTCTAAACTCGTTTGCCATGGCAACCCCGTAACGGCAGCGATTTCTTCGCCAAGTCCAGTAATTCGAAGAGCCATGTTCGTATTCTCTCACAGTGAGCCTTATCGGCTTACGAGTGCTTTAGAATGAGGATATGGCTCTCGCAAAACGAATTCTAAAACCACGTAAGAAAAAAGAAGTTGCCGCAACAAATTATGGAGTGATGGGCGCTCCAATTAATCGCTCAAATCCTTTCTACTTTGGTTTTATCGCCACTCTGGGCGGCTTGTGCGCAATTGTTTTACTTCGAGCACTCGGAAGTGTCAGCCAAGTATTTGTTCTTATTCTTATTGCACTTTTCTTAGCAACTGGTCTTAATCCAGCTGTCGAAGCTATTCGTTCTCGCGGCGTATCTCGAGTCACTGCTGTTGGGATTATTTTTGTTGGTGTAATTTCATTTGTAATCTTTTTCGCTTGGGTTGTAATTCCTCCAGTAGTTTCACAGGGGGCACAACTCATCAATAATTTGCCATCCTTACTTCAAGACCTCAAATCAAACTCCACAATTAACAAACTAAATGATCAATTTGCTCTGATTGATACCTTGCAAGCAAAATTGCGTGAATTCACTTCGGATGGAACCTTACTTATTTCAACATTTGGTGGAGTAATTGGTGTTGGTAAATCTGTTATTTCAGGGACTTTTTCGGCGCTAACAATTCTGGTGCTCACTCTCTACTTCATCACATCACTGCCACAGGCCATTGCACTTGGTGTACGTCTGGCTCCTGCCAGCCGTCGTGATCGAGTGGCAAAATTAACTAACGCAATAATTGGGCGCATTGGTTCATTTGTTGGTGCGCAGATATTTATTGCTTTCATGGCAGCAATTTTTGTCTTTGTCCTTGGAATAATCCTTGGATTACCATCACCTGTTGCAATAGCAATGGTTGTTCTCGTGTGCGCACTGATTCCACTCATTGGTCACTTCTTAGGATGTGGAATTGTCACAATTATTGCCCTAACAGTTTCAATTCCCGTAGGTGTAATTGCATTCATCACTTATGTTGTCTACGTTCAAATCGAAAACTATGTTGTTACTCCAAGAATTATGAAAAGAACCCTTGAAGTTCCAGGTGCGGTAACCATTATTGCCGCCCTTATTGGTTCATCCCTGCTTGGCTTAATCGGTGGATTACTTGCAGTTCCTGTTGCGGCTGCAATCATTCTGATTTTGGATGAAGTTGTTTACCCGCGTGCGGATAACTCTTAAAACTCTTCCGGTAACGGCAAGCGATTTGGTGCAATCACTTTAGTTATTTCACTAAGCACCCGATGTACAGCAGGTTCTCCAACCCACAGATGCTTGGCATCTTCCACTGCAATTATTTCAATCTGTTTTAGCGGAGCAAAACTTATCCGTGCAGCATCTGGTTTTAGATAATCATCATGCTCAGGAACTAGCGCAATAACAGGGCGTCCATCATGTGCCCACCACTGCAGATCTTCTTCTGTTGAAAAACGCAGGGGTGGACTCAAAAGAATTAATCCTTTGATTCTCTTATCTCGCGCGAATTTAAGGGCCAAATCTGTACCAAATGACCAACCAACTACCCAGAGATTTTCACTCTTTAATTCATCAAAACAATAATGAATCATTGCTTCAACATCAAAGCGTTCTGATACAGCGTTATCGAAGTGACCAGAGCTTGTTCCTGCCTCACTCGTTGTTCCACGAGTGTTAAATCTGACAACATTTATTCCAGCCATTGCAGGCAACCTATTTGCAGCCTTTTTATATACGTGGCTATCCATCATGCCGCCGGCTGTTGGTAGTGGATGCAGCATTAAAATCGTTCCAGCGACTTCATCAAGAGTTCGTGCAACTTCACCGACTAGCTCTATTCCGTCTTCGGTACGAACTACAAATGGGGTTCGCGCCGCTGGCAAAACAGTGCTGGGGCGAATTAGTTCGGGCATGTCAGCAATCTTATCTAGCAACTGGATTAAGTGGCGACTACTCTTTACGCATGCCTACACGTTCTAAAACTTTTGACTCACATTACCCAGTAACTGGCGATGCAATTGGAACTTTTCCAATCCATACAGATGCCGATGTTCGAGTTGCAGTTGCACAAGCGCGAATCGCATCCGATAAGTGGGTCGCACTCGGTTTTCGCGGACGTAAGAAAGTTTTATTAGCGTGGAGCAAATTAATAATGGAACGCGTAGAAGAGTGCACTGCGCTTATCTCAATGGAAACAGGAAAACCAGTTAGCGATGCCAAACTTGAAGCATCACTTGCCGCTGGTCACCTTGCATGGGCCGCACGTCATGCACAAGAAGTAATGCGTACTTCACATCGCTCTCCTGGCGCGGTTATGGCAAATATGTCAGCAACGGTGGAACGCTCCCCTGTTGGAGTAGTCGGAGTAATTGGTCCTTGGAACTATCCAATCTTTACGCCAATGGGTTCTATTGCTTATGCCCTTGCTGCAGGAAATACAGTTGTCTTTAAACCAAGTTAATACACACCAGGTGTTGGTGTCTGGCTTGCGCGCACATTTGCTGAAGTTGCTCCATTTTCAAATATTTTGCTCTGCGTAACAGGACTAGGTGACACAGGTCGGGCACTGTGCGAAGCTCACGTAGATAAATTAGCGTTCACGGGTTCAACAAAGACCGCAATGGTTGTTGCGGCAACATGTGCCAAAACAATGACTCCAGTGGTTCTTGAATGCGGAGGAAAAGATCCGGTAATTGTTGCTCACGACGCGGACATCAAGCGTGCTGCTGAAAACACAATTTGGTCATCGATGTCTAATGGTGGCCAAACATGTATTGGCGCTGAACGCGTGTATGTCGTTGAAAGCGTTGCAGATGAGTTTATCGCTGCGATGTTAGAGGCTGTTAAGAACATCAAGCCAGGTGAACCAGGTGTCGGAAACTATGGTCCAGCAACAATGCCAAAACAATTAGACATTATTGCCTCCCACATTAAGGACGCCATTAAAAGTGGTGGCCGTGCGATTTATGGCGGAGCAAAATCAGTTAAAGATCCTTACGTCGAGCCAGTTATTTTGGTTGATGTTCCAGAGGATTCACTAGCAATGCAGGATGAAACTTTTGGTCCAACCATTGTCATCAACCGCGTAAAGCATGTGGATGAAGCAATCCTTCTCTCTAACGCATCTCGTTATGGACTTGGCGCATCTATCTGGTCCAAGCGCCAGGGCAAAAAAATTGCAGCTCAACTTCATTGTGGAATG
>JAPOHK010000032.1 GCA_029979485.1 Candidatus Planktophila limnetica | reverse complement strand
TGACCTGTTCCATATCGGTTATCAAACATGTGCTTTGTGTCTGTGTCGTTAACAGCAATCATCGGGAACTGTAGCGCCCCGTCTTTCGCCATTTGATTTAGACGAATGACTCCTGTTGTTGTTTCTTCGCATCCACCAGCAATATTTCCGATAAGTTCTTTGCGAGTTGTGTGCAATGTATTTACAAGGTCACAGCCATCATCGAAAACCTGATGCGGCTCGATGTCTAGTGCCGCATTGATGTGTGCGTAATAGCCATCACGATCTACAGCATTACGAGCAAAAACACTGATTCCGAATTCGTGTACAAGTGCTGCGGCAGTGTCATCTTGTGTTGAAAGTGGGTTAGATGCACAAAGAGCGATTTCTGCGCCACCGGCTTTTAGCACGCGCATTAAGTTTGCTGTCTCTGTTGTTACGTGCATACATGCTGCAATTCGCACGCCGGTAAATGGTTGAGATTTTTCAAAACGTGCACGTATCTGTGCGAGGACAGGCATATTACGCTCTGCCCATTCGATGCGCTTGCGACCTTCTGCAGCAAGTGAAGCATCTGCGATGTCGTGCTTTGGAATTGTTGCTGTCACTGGTGAATTCACGAACGTTCTCCTTTTAGGTTAAGTGCATATGTTTTTAGACGTGACCTAAGGGGTAGGGCTCTACAGTGTTAGGCGACTATGTGCTTAGGTTACTGGTATTGCTTAAAAAGTGAGAACTCAACCTCTCATTTTCTAACTGTGGCGAGTACTTCTTCTTTGATTTTCTCCATGCGGGCAAGGGTCTTGGCTTCAACATTGAGTCGAAGTAGAGGCTCTGTATTGGAGGGGCGAAGATTAAACCACCACGAATCACCATTGACCGTTAAGCCGTCAAGATGATCGATCGTCACTTTATCTAAATCCACATACTTTTGTTCAATGATGCTCATAGATTTTTGTGCATCTTTAACCTCGGAATTTATCTCTCCACTTGAAAAATATCGTTGGTATGGTTTTAGTAATTTCGACAGCGATCCTTTAGACGTTCCGAGTGCTGAAATTGCGTGCAGTGCTGCAAGAGCACCTGAATCTGCGCGCCAGAAATCTTTAAAGTAGAAGTGTCCTGAATGCTCTCCCCCAAATATTGCGCCACTTTGCGCCATCATCGCTTTGATATATGAGTGTCCAACGCGAGATCGAAGTGCTGTGCCACCATTTTCTTCGATGACTTCAGCGACCGAACGAGAAGAAATAAGGTTATAAATAATTGAAGAGCCAGGATGTTTTTTTAATTCACGTTCAGCAATAAGGGCGGTTAGATCCGAGGGGTTAACGGTTTCGCCGTTTTCATCGACTAAAAAGCATCGATCAGCATCGCCATCAAATGCCAACCCAATATCGGCGCCGTGCTTTTTTACTGCTTTCTGAAGATCCTTTAGATTCTTTGCATCAATTGGATTGGCTTCGTGATTTGGAAAAGATCCATCTAGTTCAAAGTACATTGGAATGATCTCAAGGTTTAGACCCTCAAAAATTGCAGGGGCTGTGTATCCAGCCATTCCATTTCCGGCATCAATAACGATCTTAAGTTTTCGGATATCAGAAACATCCACAAGCATATGCAAATGTTGAACGTAATCAGCTAATAAGTTGCGTTCGCTCTCTTTTCCAACATTTCCAAAGGAAACGGGTGAACCCGAACGGACAAAGTTTTCAATCGTTACCAATCCCGATTCTTTCCCAATTGGTCTGGCACCACTTAAACATAATTTAATACCGTTATATTCGGCAGGATTGTGGCTAGCTGTGAACATCGCTCCCGGCATATTTAATTTGCCCGCTGCGAAATACAACATATCCGTCGAGGCTAGTCCTATTCGAATTACGTCTAAGCCAAGGGAGGTCACTCCGGCAGAGAATGCATCAGCTAATTGTGGAGATGATGGACGCATATCTTCACCAACAACAATGGTGCCTGGTTCGCGTTCTTGGATTATAAAACGTGCAAAGGCAGCGCCAGTAGCAAATGAGAAATCAGGAGTTAATTCGGTGCCTACGAGTCCGCGTATGTCATACGCCTTAAAAATATTTGGAATTACATTTGAACCCATAAGGCAAAGTCTAGGACGGAACTGCGCGCAGATGTCCTCGGCGACCAAGAGATGCTGCAGCACTTGAACTGCTCTGTGGGCTATCGGTAATGATTTCCTTTGATCCGACTTCCCGAACCGCATCAGCAATTGCCATTAAATCATCCTGTGTTGGGCCACTATCGTGTGCATCGGCGGATGCTTTTATTACATTCCATCCATTAGGAACAGTTAATCGCTCGCCGTGTTTTTCGCATAAGTCATATGCATGTGGTTCAGAAAAAGTAGCTAGTGGGCCAAGTACTGCCGTTGAATCTGCGTAGTTATAGGTCAAAGTCATGGTCGCGGTGAGTCGACAACTGGTACGCGAACATGCGCGTCCATAACGTGAACTCAAAGTCATGAACACAAGATTAGTGGGGTGTCCAGTAAAAACTTGGGATTATCAAGGATTCAAAACGCGAATGTTTGCTGTTGGGATAGCCGACTTTGTTAAAACGCTTCCGGCGGTGAGGGGTATTGAACCAAACCCATTAACCGATGCCTGAAGCGCAGAGGCATATGTATTTGCACTTACTCGAGCGAAACTAAGGTTTCGAGCATTCCCAGGGACGCGCCAAAATGCGATGTCATCTCCACGAATTGTTTTACGAACTTTCTTTCCACCAACAACGCTTAGTTCTAATTCGACGTTGATGTTATCGCCCACGAATACAAGCAAAGGAGTCATCCCAGTCATCGCCATCGTGAATGGAGTAAGAGCGGATACCGATGAGCTCCACACAAAATCACGGCCAACGTTTGCATAGACTCCAGCAACAACTGGTTCGTCAGAGGTAATTCTCACGCCATACACCGATGAAGTCACAGATGGCGAGAGTGGAAAGTTCATGACCTGCCCCTTCTTAACGGTTATGTCATCGAAACCAACCGGTGTAAATCGACCGTCGCCAGAGATAACTTCAACACTTACGTTTGCATCGGCATCACCCGGAGCAAGTAATCGAAGTTGTTGTGCTGGTGCATTCTTAACTTTTGGTTGAAGAGGAATGGCAGGTATGAATATTTCCTTCGCCGGTGCAACTCCCGGGCTCACGATGTCCCCACCCAGGGTTCGAAGACCTTTACCGCGCTCGTCAACAACAAATGCATTTAATCGACCAGATCTGGAGGCAACTCTGATAACAATTGATGATTCACCAGGAGCAAGCGTGTCTAACCCAATAGATTCGTATGAGTTCGCTTTCACACTTATTGCTTTTGAAGTTGTCGGTGATGCACCACTCCACACATAAACATCGGCAACCGATTCACTAAGACCGCTATTAACAAGAATTAACTTACCGCGAGCAGTGATATCGGCTGCTCCACCAACAAACCATTGGTTGGCAGCAGGATTAGAGCAAATTGTTCCTCCGGCCCACGAACCTTGACGACTCTGCCAGACAATCGGCGTGACGCCTTGTGCATCTACAAGTATCGGATCGGTAGGAATAGGAATTCGTAGCGCTTTGGATTTTACAAATTTTGCAGATGTTGAACCTACTCGATGAATTTTTGTATTCCGCGAAGCTAGAGATACTTGCGAAGCCAATCCATTGAGTGTTGCTGGACACACTACCGATGGATATCCAATGGAGAATTGCTGTCTTGAAATGGAGCCACTCAGCGCATTTGATGATGCGATAAGCAAACCTAAAGAAAGAGCCACAATTAAGAATCTTTTGAACTTCATGTCAGCTCACTTTCTGACATTTCGCGACGTCTACGTCCAGCAGGAGCGGCAAGAACAATTAATGTGACAACGAAAATAAATTGCAGTGATAGCAACCCACGTCTAACTGTTCCATCGTGAAGTAAAGAAATCTCACCCGGTTCGGTAATTATGAACTGTGGAAATCCATTGGCATCTTTACTTCGCTCCAAATTAAATCCATTTTGGAATACTTTCCAAGATCTACTGTACGAATCTGTAAGCAGAATTGTTCCCGGAGAATTAATCTGGGTTCGAGTTCCGACCGTCGTACTTGGGATTTCAGAGATTTTTCCAGTTGAATCGATAAAGTTAATTCGGCTGAGAGCATCATTTACTTTCCAAACGATTCCAGCATTGGTTGCCGAAGATCTAACAAAACCACCGAGCCCATCGATCGTGCGCACAACTTCCTTATTGGTTGGACTCTTTGCAAAAACGTATTTAATTCCGTGTCGGCCCAATTCTCGCGAAGCAGATATTCCACTTCCATCAGCAATTTCCTTAATGGCATTGCTAATTGCAAGTGTCTCAACTGGCGCAATATCTGGCTCTCCAAGAAGTACATCGTGGCCGCGCGCTAGGAAGTATTGCAATGTATTAACGCCATTGCTCTTGACTTGACGCAAAACAATTGTTTTGGCTCCATCTTCAACACCGAGAAATGCTGGCAAAACTTTTGAGTCTGTAGAGCGCAAAGGCGAATCAGCACCAGCCGTAACCAGCCACGAAATCGTTGAGATTGAATATAACGTTGTAACAATTACGAGAAGGCCAGCCAAAATGTGGCGATAGTGAAAATTCGTTACAACTAGAACTTCACGCAATCGATCTAAAATCAAAACTCCCGCAGCGACTGAGCAGATTGTTGCAATCGCAATTAGTGAACCAGTCCAAGTACGAACTGGCGAAGAGTTTCCATGACCTGAAATCGATAAGGAACCGACAATTACAGCTGCCGCCGTCGCGCCACATCCGAAATATGAAATTACCCTAGCTCTTGTGGATGAAAAGACACCGACAAGTAAGACTAGTGAAATTGGACTGATAGACCACCACGGTAGAGCCCCTGTTCCCCCTGGATTTGAAAACAGTGCAAAGTTTGGGCCACCACCAGCTATTGCTAAACCAGGTTCTAACAAAAGTCTCTTCGGATCAAGCAATGTTGAAAATGACCATGGAATGCCTGCAAGCAATGGGGCTACTAGCAGTGTAAGTCGACGCCATAACCTGTCATGAAAGAATCGAATATTTCCATATTTAATAAAATCGATAATTGTTATCGTCAAAGTTGCTGCAAATACGTAGAGGAATACTTGCATGGAAAACATGAAAGAAAGCGAGAGCACAAGCGTTAAGAGAAAAACCTTGCGCCAAGATGTGTTCTCAATTGTGAGCCAATCTCGAACCAATAGCCCGATGTATGGCAGAACAATGAGGGTGACAACAGTTCCGATACGACCAGAGTTGATGCTGGCAATGGCTACGGGCGAAATGGCATAAAGGAAGCTGGCGGTGACTCTTAACCAATTATGAGAGGTGAGCTTAGAAAAAAGTCGAAAGCTGGCAAGCATAAAAATTAGCGGTGCAAAGAAAAATAAGAGTGAAATAAAAAGATTTGCGTTGCCGAAGAATATGGATGAACCGAGTGCTACTACGGCTAGCCAGGCAGGTGCTCCTTGATCAGTTCCAATTCCAATCTGATGCCAGGACTCAAAATACGTTCGCCACAAATCTCTGGCTCCGTCGGGAGTTTGGACAAGTGCTCCACCTACAAGTGAGCCGTATCTGTGGCGTGACCAAATTGCAATCAGAATTAAGATTGCAAATCCTGCAAGAGCTTTGGGTTGTTTAAAAATTGTCCACCATCTGCCAGTTGTCGAGGGTGTAAGTAAGTCTTCATCTTCGTTAAGCGGATCGAGCACGGTACTTGCTTCGGAAACAGTAGGTAGAATCGTGCTGCGAATCGAATCAATTAATCTTTCAGAAGCTGCTCTTATTTGGTGGCGACGATGAGGAATAAACTCTTTTACAACTCGGGCTGATAACAATCGATGTGATTTTCTAAACTTACGAGCACTCGCAAGTTCTCGAGGATGAATAACTAGAGTCGCAAGAGCTAAAAGTTCATCACTTGCATACCCTGGAAGTTTGGCTAATAAATATCCGATTGCACGAGCTGTTGCAGATCCGAGCAATTGAAAGACAACCCATGGCAACATCCACCACGTTGAATTAACGAGTAAAACATATGCAGCGTTTCGACGATCAAGTAGTAATGGTCTGTGCAAGAAAGCTTCTTTTACATCCGCAGAACGTCGCTCTGACGCTGCTGCCTGTGCGTGAAAACCTTTTGCTTCACTGACGGCAATAACAGAGTGTCCTGCTACTCGCGCGCGCCAACCAAAATCAACATCATCTCGAAATAAAGAAAGGTTTGGGTCAAAGCCACCAAGTTCAACAAATGCATCACGACGAACAAGTGCGCCGGCTGTACTAACAGCTAATACATCTCGAACACCATCGTGTTGTCCTTGGTCATATTCATGTTGTTCTAAACCGGTCCAGCGAGCGCCATCAGATGCAATACTCACGCCAACTTCGAGTAAATGTGATTTATCATGCCAACCCAACAATTTTGGACCAGCCATAATTGCTTGAGGCTTTTCATCAAGTGCTTCCAGTAATTTTTTCAAGGCATCTGGATGCATAGAACAGTCATCATGCAAAATCCAAAGCCATTCATTTTCTGGAGAAGTTGGTGCTGGCAGTGTCTGTATGGCCGCCCAAATTGCATCACCGAAACCAGACTCACGATCGAGTGTAAGAGTTGGAATTTTTGCACCTTTAAGAAGTGCAGCTGAGGAATCAGTTGAGCCAGTATCTACAGCAAGAATCTGATCGGGTGATCTTTTTTGCGAAGTAAGGGATGCGACAACTTCAGGTAACCAGATGGCGCCATCATGTACAACAAGAATTGCTGTGACATGTCGTGAATCTTCTGCGGCTTTTACAGCCATAACATGAACCTGCTTTTCGCTCGAGATCCTTTGCTGCGATTAAGCAGGACGGCGCTTTAGACGGCGACGTTCGCGTTCTGAAAGTCCGCCCCAAATTCCGAAGCGTTCATCATGTGCAAGTGCATATTCCAAACACTGCGAACGCACATCACATGAAAGACAGACTCGCTTTGCTTCGCGAGTAGATCCGCCTTTTTCAGGAAAGAAAGCTTCTGGATCTGTCTGCGCGCAGAGTGCGCGTTCTTGCCATGACAACTCAACGCTCTCACCAGAGATGAGTTGAATGATTGGGCCAGAGGAAAAAGTATTTGAGGAAGTTACCGAAGTTGAGGAAGACGAGGAAGTAGGTGCCTGTTTCTGTGAATCTTGTGGGCGGATCGGCATAGTGTCGATTCTCCTTGTAATTCATCGGCTTCATCCCGAATGGATGTGGCCTACTAAAGGTGAATTACACGCTTGTAATCCCTGTAAGTCAAGTCGGAAGGAGTAAATATTGAGCGTGAAATTGAAGAAAAATTAGCCTAAATCAGAGGTTGAGGGGTGAAATTAACTCATTTGAAAAATAACTGCCGATGATTTTTGAATCTTTTGGAATATGTGACCCTGGTGCAATAAAGCTATTTCTTATCTCAGATCCCGCGCCAACATCTACTCCCGCGCAAATAATGCTTCCACTTATAAGTGCATCTTCATGAATTTGGCAGTGCTGTCCCACGCTAGTGCCGTCTTGAAGGATTGCTGATACCGCAATTGCAGATGTTGCGTCTGATTTAAATTCGCCGCCAACTAAGTGCTTGGATCCTGCAAGTAATGCACGTGGGGTTCCGATATCCAGCCAATATGCGTCTTCAACATAGCCGTAAATCTTTTTTCCAGAATCAACTAGAGCAGGGAAAACATCACGCTCCACACTTACAACTGTGTTAGCTGCAATTGTTTCGATAACGGAGGGATGGAAAACGTAAGACCCAGCATTAATTGTATTAGTAATTGGATTCTCCATTTTTTCTAAGAATGCAGTTACTCGGCCATTTTCATCAACTGGTACGCACCCATAGGCTCTGGCATCATCAACATGCGTGAGGTGCAGGGTGACGTCTGCGCGTTTTGCCACGTGCTGCTGGATAGTTGCATAATCTTCACCGGCAATTGCAATAGCAAAAGCACCACCAGCAACAAGTTTGGTCATTACTATCACGAGTTCCTCTAATACCTGTGCCTCAGGTAAATTGACATTGGGAGTTTTTATGATGTAAGTAGCATCGGTTGGAGCAAGGTTTAACTGGACTTCTACCGGTCTATTTGTGCTATCCCCCTGCCATACTCTTCCATCAGTTAAGGAGGGTAGATTTGCAATATTTATAGTTTGCCGTGCTTCCGGCACGTTATTTAAACCTCCCATCAATAGTTGATTTTCTAGGATGGTAGCAGCAACAATAGCTCCTGTTCCTGCGCCGCTCGTCTGCATCCAGGA
>JAPOHK010000055.1 GCA_029979485.1 Candidatus Planktophila limnetica | reverse complement strand
GCTGTTGTAGAAACGATAAACTCCAGCTTCTTCTGGAATATCAGTAGGGCGATAACTGGCTGGATCGGCCATGATTATTTCTTCTTCGCAGGAGCATTTCGATTAGTCTTTAAAATCTCAGCCAAGAACTGCCCCGTGTAACTGGCGCTGACTTTAGCTACATCTTCAGGCGTTCCTTCTGCAACGACAGTTCCACCTCGGAAACCACCTTCTGGACCCATATCGATTACCCAGTCAGATGATTTGATGACATCCAAATTATGTTCGATTACGACGACTGTATTACCAGTATCGACCAAACGATTGAGCACACCGAGTAATTTATTAACGTCTTCAAAGTGCAAACCAGTGGTTGGTTCATCTAGTACATAAATTGTTCGACCCGTAGATCTGCGTTGTAGCTCTGTAGCCAACTTAACTCGCTGCGCTTCACCACCAGAAAGAGTCGGTGCAGATTGTCCCAAGCGAACATAGCCCAAACCAACATCACAGAGAGTTTTTAGATAACGTGCAATTGTCGGCACAGATTCAAAGAATATGTAGGCTTCCTCTATAGGCATATTTAGAACATCGGCAATTGTTTTGTTCTTGTAATGAACTTCCAAAGTTTCACGGTTATACCTAGCCCCGTGACATACTTCGCATGGGACATAAACATCTGGCAAGAAGTTCATCTCGATCGTGATAGTTCCATCACCCGAACAGTTCTCGCATCGTCCACCTTTGACGTTAAAAGAGAATCGTCCTTGCTGATATCCGCGAACCTTCGCTTCAGTTGTCTCCGCGAAGAGCGCCCGCACCTTGTCGAAGACTCCTGTGTACGTTGCAGGATTTGAACGTGGTGTACGTCCAATAGGTGATTGATCAACGTGTACAACTTTGTCTAAGAGATCAACTCCACTAACGGAACGGTGTCGTCCAGGAACAATTCGTGCACCATTTAATTTGTTTGCTAAGACGCTATACAAAATATCGTTAACTAGTGTTGATTTACCTGAACCACTGACGCCGGTAACGGATACAAAAACGCCGAGGGGAACATCAACGTCGATGTCTTTAAGGTTATTCTCCTTTGCGCCTTTAACCGTAAGTTTTCGCTTTGCTTCAAGTGGTCGACGTTTGCTTGGAATTGCAATGGATTTGCGGCCACTTAAATATGCGCCTGTAATCGACTCTTTGGAGTCAATCAGTGATTGGTAATCTCCGGATACAACAACTTTGCCACCATGTTCGCCTGCGCCTGGGCCGATGTCCACAATCCAATCTGCGGTGCGAATTGTTTCTTCATCGTGCTCTACGACAATAAGCGTGTTTCCCAAATCGCGCAAACGTGTGAGGGTGTCAATTAATCTTCTGTTATCACGTTGATGCAGACCAATACTTGGTTCATCTAATACATAAAGAACACCAACTAAGCCTGATCCGATTTGGGTGGCCAATCTGATTCGTTGAGCTTCACCGCCGGACAGCGTTGCCGCTGGACGTGCGAGTGATAGGTAGTCCAAACCAACATCTAGCAAGAATCCTAATCGTGCATTCACTTCTTTCATCACTCGCTCGGCAATTTGAGCTTCACGAGCATTAAGGGAAATCTTCTTTAAAAACTCTGCGCAATCTGCAATGGAGAGTTCACATATCTCTGAAATTGAAAGGTCGCCAACAGTTACAGCTAATACTTCAGGCTTTAGGCGAGCTCCCTTACAAACCGAACATGGAATCTCACGCATATACGCTTCATACTTTTCACGGCTGTAATCACTATCAGTCTCGCCGTGGCGTCGATGAATAAAGGGAACAACGCCTTCAAAACCGCTTGTATGATTGCGCACGCGTCCGTAGCGGTTTTTGTATTTAACGTGAACTTCGTATTCGTAACCATTAATGATTGCGTTACGGGCTTTTTCCGGCAATCTCTTCCAGGGTGTATTGAGAGAGAATTTCACATCTTCGGATAACGCCTCGAGTAAACGTAAGAAATACTCAGACGACTGTCCACCAGCCCACGGAGCAATCGCGCCTTCATAAATCGAAATAGAATCATCAGGGATAATCAATTCTTCATCTACTTCCAATTTTGTACCGATACCCGTGCATTCAGGGCAGGCTCCAAACGGAGAGTTGAAGGAGAACGAACGAGGTTCTAGTTCTTCGAATGAAAGGTTGCAGTCATGGCAAGCCAGATGTTCACTGAATGTGCGTTCTTTATCTGCCCCTTTTGCATCAACAAAATCTAGTAAAACGATTCCAGATGCAAGGCGAAGAGCAGTCTCGATTGAATCTGTTAAACGCGACTTTGATTCGGGCTTTGCACTCAGGCGATCAACTACTACTTCGATTGTATGTTTTTCTTGTTTCTTCAGCTTTGGTGCATCACTTAAAGCAATGATTTCACCATCAATGCGTGCTCGCGCATAACCGGAGGCAATAAGTTCAGCAAAGAGATCTACAAACTCACCTTTACGAGCGCGAACAACTGGCGCCAAAATTTGGAATTTTGTAGTCGGCGGCATTGTGAGAATTTGATCAACAATTTGTTGTGGTGTTTGTCTGGAAACCGCTTTTCCGCAATTGGGACAGTGTGCTCGCCCTGCACGTGCAAAGAGCAGACGCAGATAATCATAAACTTCAGTAATTGTTCCAACCGTTGAACGAGGATTTCGGTTCGTTGATTTTTGGTCAATCGATACTGCAGGAGACAGACCTTCGATGAAATCGACATCCGGTTTATCCATTTGCCCTAAGAATTGTCGAGCATAAGCAGATAAGGATTCAACATATCTGCGTTGTCCTTCTGCAAATATTGTGTCGAAAGCAAGACTTGATTTTCCAGATCCAGAAAGACCTGTAAAAACAATTAATGATTCACGCGGCAACTCAATTGATACATCCTTAAGATTGTGTTCACGGGCGCCACGCACGATTAACTTGTCAATGCTCATCAATGCCCCGCTTCTTGCATCGCTCGAAGTTCCTTCTTTAGATCGCGAATCTCATCACGCAATCTCGCTGCAAGCTCAAAGGAAAGTTCTGCTGCCGCACTTCTCATCTGGTCAGTCAGCGACTCTATCAACGCAACTAATTCCTGGCGCGGTAAAGAACCTGCATTCTTACTGCGCAAACCGATTGGTGGTGCGCCAGCTGATTTCGATTTACGGCCAGATGCGAGAAGTTCTTCAGTGTCATCGCTTTCACGATTAATGAGATCTGTAATGTCAGCAATCTTCTTTCGCAGCGGTTGTGGATCGACTCCCCTTTCGAGGTTATAGGCAACTTGTTTTGCTCTGCGGCGATTGGTTTCATCGATAGCTTTTGCCATAGATTTTGTAATGTTGTCCGCATACATATGCACTTCACCGGATACGTTTCGTGCTGCACGACCAATTGTCTGAATCAATGAAGTTGCTGAGCGCAGGAAACCTTCTTTGTCTGCGTCCAGAATTGCAACTAGTGAAACTTCCGGTAAATCTAAACCTTCGCGAAGTAAGTTGATACCGATCAGCACATCAAATTGACCTGAGCGTAGCTCGCGCAATAACTCAACTCTTCGTAACGTATCGACTTCAGAGTGCAGATACTGAACTTTAATACCCTTTTCTTGGAGGTATTCAGTTAAATCCTCTGACATCTTCTTTGTTAACGTTGTAACTAGGACGCGTTCATTGCGTTCTGTACGAATCTTAATTTCTGCAAGCAGATCATCAATCTGGCCTTTTATTGGTTTAAGAACAATCTGAGGATCTACCAATCCCGTTGGACGAATAACTTGTTCAACGACATCGTTTTCTACTTTGCCGAGTTCGTAAGGACCAGGTGTAGCTGAAAGATAAACCTTTTGCCCGACGCGTTCTAGGAACTCTGGCCACTTTAATGGTCGGTTATCTAGAGCACTTGGCAATCTAAAACCATGCTCAACAAGAGTTCGTTTGCGGGAAGCATCGCCTTCATACATTGCACCGATTTGAGGGACAGTCACGTGACTCTCGTCTATGACGACAAGGAAATCTTCTGGAAAATAATCCAGTAAACAATTTGGGGCGGAGCCTTGCTCACGTCCATCAAGATGCCTCGAGTAGTTCTCAATTCCAGAACAAAAACCTAACTGCTCCATCATTTCTAAATCAAAGGTTGTGCGCATCCGTAATCGTTGCGCTTCTAGTAATTTGCCTTGTTTTTCGAATAGATTTAGTTGAATCTGAAGCTCATCAGCAATGTCACTCATTGCCCTTTTCATTGTTTCTGGTCCGGCTGCATAGTGGGTTGCAGGAAATACGTACATCTCTTGTTCTTCTCGAACGATTTCACCTGTAAGTGGATTGAGAGTGGTAATTCGCTCAATTTCATCTCCGAACATTTCGATGCGAAGGGCTAGCTCTTCATACATCGGAATGATTTCGATGGTGTCGCCGCGAACTCTAAAAGTTCCACGTTCAAAGGCCATGTCATTGCGTTTATATTGCACGTCTACGAATCGGCGCAGTAGAACGTTACGTTCTATCTCATCGCCCACGCGCAATTTGATCATTCGATCGACGTACTCTTGAGGTGTTCCAAGTCCGTAAATACATGAGACGGTCGCAACTACAACGACATCTCTACGCGTTAACAGCGAATTTGTTGCAGAGTGTCGAAGACGTTCTACTTCATCATTGACGCTGGAATCCTTTTCAATAAAGGTATCTGTTTGGGGAACGTATGCTTCAGGTTGGTAATAGTCGTAATACGAAACAAAATACTCAACAGCATTATTTGGCAGTAACTCTCGAAATTCATTTGCTAACTGGGCAGCTAGGGTTTTATTTGGTGCAAGAACCAATGTTGGACGTTGTAATTTTTCAATCATCCAGGCAGTAGTTGCAGATTTTCCGGTTCCGGTAGCACCTAAGAGAACAACATCTTGGGCTCCAGCATTAATGCGCTTAACAATTTCGTCGATTGCAGCAGGCTGATCGCCCGCGGGAACATAATCACTAATTACTTGAAATGGCTCAACTCGCCGTTGAAGCTCAGTGATTGGGCGCATATGCCGAACTCTATCCGCGCAGCTCTATATTTGCGCGCGAGGCAAAATTGTTGATTCCCAGATGTTTTCTACTTGGCGCAACAACTCATCTTCGGTACCGTCATTTGTTAAAACGCAATCGGCGATAGCACGGCGCTGTTCTTGCGTTGCTTGGGCTGCCATTCTCTTCTCAATATCCGAGCTAAACATGCCTCGTGCCCGCAAACGCTGCTTTCGCAATTCTGGATCTGATTCGACGGTGATTATGAAATCAAAACGATCCGCGGCATTAGTTTCAACGAGAAGTGGAATCTCGTAAACCATAATTTGCCCTGGATTTAAACTAGCAACGGCTTCTTCAAACTCTGCACGAATTCGAGGATGAATAATCTCTTCAAGATCTTTCTTGGCTTGTGGGTTCTCAAATACAATCTGACCAAGTGCTACTCGATCGATGTCACCATTTTTTAATACGCTGTCACCGAATCGAAGCAGAACTTCATCAAAACCTTCAGAACCACGTTCGATTGCAGAACGTGCTAATTGATCAGCATCTATAACGAGTGCGCCTAACTGCGAAAAGAATTGCGCAGCCAAGGATTTACCCGAACCAATACCGCCAGTGAGTCCTACAACGAAGGCCACTAGAAATTACTCTGCTGCTACCTCAACAGGTGTTGCAGCAGCGTCTGCAGCTTTCGCTTCGGCTTTTTGCTTCTTGTGAGCTAGGAAGCGTTCCTGTGCAATTGCGTACTCTTTTTCCCAAGTTTCGCGTTGAGATTCATAACCTGGTTTCCACTCTTGAGTGTCCGCGTCAAAGCCTTCAGGATAAATGAATTTACCTTCAGCGTCGTAACGAGCAGACATTCCGTATTGCGTTGGATCGAATGCTTCAATCTCAACTTCTTGTCCTTCGTTAGCTTGCTTAAGAGAGAGTGAGATTCGACGACGCTCCAAATCGATATCAATAATCTTTACAAAGAGTTCGTCATCTACTTGAACAACCTGCTCAGGAATTTCTACGTGGCGCTCTGCTAATTCAGAGATGTGAACAAGTCATTCGATGCCTTCGTGTACACGAATAAATGCACCGAATGG
>JAPOHK010000098.1 GCA_029979485.1 Candidatus Planktophila limnetica | reverse complement strand
GTTACAACTAAGTCGGTCACGCCTCGTGCAGCATGGACTTCACAGGTTTTAGATGCAGCCTCTGATGCTCGTTCAATTACATCAACAACTCTTAACGGTCAACCTGTAATTGCATACGTTGATTCAAAAACATCAATTCTTCGCCTTGCAACATGGGGTGGAAAGAGGTGGAAGAAAACAACAATAGATAGCGATATCGCGGGTCAGGTTTCACTCTGCGTGAGCGGTAGAAACCTTAAGCAGACTCTGCACATTTTCTATGCGGATAAGACTAATAATGATTTGCGATATGCAACTGTTAATGGCACAAAGATTGCACGCGAGATTGTCGATGGAAATGCTGAAAAGGTTCAGTCATACGAAGAGATAGTTCGTGTACCAACTGCGAGCAATGTCAGCGTTTCAAATGCGTGCGCCATTACAAGTGATGGTATTCAAGTCTTCTATCGCGACGAAACCCAAGGTGTATTACTCGGTGCTTATAAAACTTTCGATGGTGGATGGAATTACGAGTTAGTAGATGGTGATCGAAAGACTGACTTTAGAACCACTGGTGACGTTGCATTTCACATGAAAGCACTCGTTGATGGAAACAAAACCTATGTTTTGTATGACTCTGTTTTAGCAATAAATCAAAACCGTGACGCTACTTCTGGAGAAATTCGTTTGGCCACTAGAACTAGTTTTGATCCAGGAGCCTGGGAATACCGAACACTTGAATCACCATCTGCCGATGCGACGATTCTGGGTTATGACGTTGAAATTGCAAAGACCGCCAAAGGAATTATTGCTTCATGGTTTTCAGCAAACGCGTTATCAATGCCAGATCCAACACTGCTTCGTACGCTTAACTTGAGCACCGCAGCTGGCGTTGTAACTACTTCGACCTCTAACTTCGGAACACCTAATGAGTTATTTAGCAGTGACTCAAAAACCTTGCTCTTTAATTGTTTAGGTCGTTTATGTGCAATTGATTACGCAAAATTTTCAAAAGGACAGTCAGCAATTTCACTTGCATCTTCATGGCAATCAACAGAACCAATTGCCAGTGCGTGGATTGTTTTAAACAAGGTTCGCTATGCAGTAGCTGGTATTAACGGAAAAGTTGTACTGCTAAAAGCTGCGTAATTATTTAGCGTTGCGACGCTGAATACGTGTCTTCTTCAGAAGTTTTTTATGCTTCTTCTTAGCCATACGCTTACGACGCTTTTTGATAACAGAACCCATATGTCACGCTTTCTCTTTTTTTATTAGTAACCACAATTTTGCAGTTGCTCTACGGGATTAGATTAGCCCTAAGTGAGTCTAAAAATCGAAACGGCCGTCTGGCTTGAACTCAGTAAAACAGTTCCGAGATCCTTTGAATAGCCAAGAGCTAGAGGCACCCCGGCTGCACTCCTCGCATCGACTATCGCGCCTTTGCTATCAAATGTAAGTACAAGTGCACTTGGCTTACTTGGCTTCCAATTGGTAATCCATTTAATTGCAGATTTGGAAGTGAAAGCCGCAAATTGTGAACCGCTTGGACCAATAGCAGCCAATGTTGGACCAGTGGATGCAAATCTATATGTCCATGTGGGCGAAAGATTAGTTGCAAATTTGGTGAGTGCGCTCTCTATTTTTGTTCCCGTTTGCACCGATCCTGTTAAGAATAATGAATTGGTCGCAGAACTCCATTCTCGTTTAGCCTTTGCCGCTGAGCTTCTAACGAGAGCCGTAAGTTTTCCTGTGCTTGAATACTTTGCAATCACTCCATCGCGCACACCTACGACTTTTTTTCCCGCAAGAGTCTCAGAACTATTTCCTATTGCATAAATACTTGAATCTGTTCCACGCACAACTGCATCAAGACTGGTATCACTGCTGCCCAAATAGATTGGTTTGACGAATTTTCCATCGAGATCACTTGAAATTATTACGCCTGAACTTCCTAAATCTGTGGCATTTATTCCGCCGAGTGTGAATCCCTTGGCATTTAACGCTATGGAGTTAATCAATAGAGGCGAAGTGTTATCTGCTGTGAAAGTAGATAGAAGCGCTCCTGTATTTGAAATCTTCCAGACCGTTGCAATTGTTAAATCTGCACGTACAGGCACTTTTGGATCAACAACGACATTATCTGGATTTATCGGTGCAGAAGTTGGTGTCGCACTTGGTGGGACGACACGAGCATTGGCACTTGATCCAGCGACCCAAATATTGCCTGCACTATCTGCTGCTAGCGCCGTGGCAATGCTTGATACACCTTGAGTAAGTGCAAGACGCCACTTTTCATTGCCATCGGCGCCGATTGCTCGCACACTCGAATCATCTAATAAAACAATTGATGGACCAACAACTAACATTTTTGTCTCTGCAGTAATTGGAGTTGCAAGATTCATGGCAACCATTGACTTCACAACAACTGGCTTTGGTGCAGCCGATGCAATCTCTGAAGAAAAAATAAGTGGCAGTGTTAAAAGCGCAACAGCAAAACGTTTCACGATTGTGTGATTACGCAAGTTCCTGCGAACGATCGCGCGCTGCCTTCATTGCCTTTGCAACTATTGCAGCTAAATCAGAATCACTAAAAGATGCCAGTGCAGCAGCCGTTGTTCCATTTGGACTAGTCACATTTTCACGAAGCGTTGTCGCACTCTTTCCGGATTGATCCAGCAGAGTTGCAGCGCCCAACATAGTTTGCGCCGTCAGAGTTGTTGCCACCTCTTTTGAGAGCCCGAGCGCCATGGCGCCTTCAATCATGTGCTCTGCAAATGCAAAAAAGTATGCCGGCCCAGAACCACTCGTTGCCGTAACCGCATCCTGTAATGACTCGTCGACTTCTACTGCCTTACCTGTTGCAGATAAGAATGCAGAAACAAATGCTGCTTGCGAATCCGTAACACCGGCTCCGCGAGACATCGCTGACATTCCAGCGCCAACTAGTGCTGGTGTATTTGGCATGACGCGAATTACTGGGTTTGCGGCTCCAAGAATTGAGGTAATAAATGAAGTGCTTTTGCCTGCCGCAAATGTGATTACTAGTGCACCAGCTTTGATTGAGCCTTTGATTTCTTCTAGTACCGAGGCCATATCTTGTGGCTTTACAACTAAGAGCAAGACATCGCAGCAACGAGCAGTCTCAGCAGCGTCACAGACAGAAATTCCGTAGCTCTTAATCAGCTCTTCTGCTCTCTCCGCACGCTTCTCACTGACACAAATTGATGACGCTTTTATTCCAAACTTAATCAAGGCTGCAATAAGTGCTTCACCCATAACTCCGGCACCGATAACACCTACATGTGAAGGTTGTAATGGCTTTGAATCGGTACTCATGTTGCTAAGGATACCTGTACGCTCTGCAACTATGTCTGAAATAAAGCCTGGGTTTGCACGTGATTGGGTTGAATTCACTGACCCAAATGACGAAGAAGAAATCTTTAAGTGCGACCTCACATGGTTGACCTCCAACTGGACCTGCATTTATGGCGATGGTTGCAAAGGTGTATTTAAAGATCGACCAAATGATGGCTGTTGCACAGAAGGTGCAATGTATTCAGATGAAGAAGATGAAGAGCGCACACTAAAAGCTGCTGCAATGCTCACTCCGCAAATGTGGCAATTCTTTGATGAAGCACAGCCAAAAAAGTTTGGTAACAAGTTAAGAATTTCTGAAACAGATGAAGATAAAGAACGAAAGACTCGCACAGTAGATGGTGCTTGCATCTTCTTAAATCGTAAGGGTTATGAAGCAGATGGATTTACTGGTTCATTTGGTTGCGTTCTTCACCACTTAGCTGAAAAAGAAAAGATTCACTTCGTTGATACAAAGCCAGATGTTTGTTGGCAATTACCACTTCGTCGCTCATTTGAGACTCGCGAACTCGGCGAGCGCGAAATTTCCGTAACAGTTATCGGAGAATACGAGCGTCTTGCATGGGGCGAAGGTGGAGAAGATTTCGATTGGTATTGCACGAGCAACACTGAAGCTCACGTCGGAAAAGAACCGGTTTACATCTCAAATAAAACCGAACTCCAGGCGCTCATGGGCAAAGATGCTTATGCAGTGCTGGCCAAACTATGCGATCAGCGCATCGCCGGAATCAAAGATGCGCAG
>JAPOHK010000141.1 GCA_029979485.1 Candidatus Planktophila limnetica | reverse complement strand
AGAGACGAGTACGACTCGGATGAAATGGAAGTTCAGATTGAATCACGTACGGGAGATTTTGAAATTGATGGGTTAATTTCAATTGAAGATTTGTGCGAGCAAACTGGCCTTGAAATTCCTGAGGGCCCATATGAAACGGCAAGTGGGTTTGTCATGCATGTTCTCGGTCGCATTCCAGTTGTAAATGATGTTGTAAGCATTAATGGATTGCGATTTACAGTACTGACGCTAGAAGGAAAGCGGGCAGGTCAGTTATTGATCTCTCGAAACGCCTAGTTCGTGCGAGAATTAACTCCATGAGCACCAAGCGAGTACTTTCTGGCATTCAGCCAACGAGTGACTCTTTCCATTTAGGTAATTACCTTGGCGCCGTTAAACAATGGGTTGAATTACAAGATGGACACGATGCTTTTTACTGCATTGTTGATTTGCACGCTCTGACAGTTGAGACAGATCCAGCGCTTATGCGCAAACGTACTTTAGTTTCAGCTGCACAATTATTGGCCCTTGGAATCTCTCCAGAGAAATCTACACTTTTCGTTCAATCACAAGTTCCCGAACACAATCAATTGGCTTGGATCATGGAGTGCATTACGGGCTTCGGTGAAGCAAGTCGCATGACTCAATTTAAAGATAGAACAGCAAAAGGCGGATCTGATTCAACAAAGGTTGGAGTTTTCACATATCCAATGTTGATGGCTGCAGACATTTTGTTATATCAAGCAGATTTAGTGCCAGTTGGTGAAGATCAACGCCAACATATTGAACTGACTAGAGATTTAGCGGATCGTTTTAATTCACGTTATGGAGCAACTTTCAATATTCCAAGTGGCTTTATTCTTAAGCAAGGTGCAAAGATTTACGATTTACAAAATCCAACAGCAAAAATGAGCAAGTCTGCCGACTCAGCTTCAGGACTTATTGAAATTCTTGATCCCCCAGAAATAAATGCAAAAAAGATTAAATCTGCAGTTACCGATGCGGGGCGTGAAATTAACTTTGATGAAAAGGAAAAACCTGGAGTTAGCAATCTTCTGACAATTCATAGCGCACTATCTGGACAGAGCATCCCTGAATTAGAGAACCACTTTGCAGGAAAAGGTTATGGCGATCTCAAAGGCGAAGTTGCCGATGTGGTTGTGGAATACCTCAAGCCAATCCGCGAAAAAACTTTAGAGCTTCTAGCTGAAGAATCACATCTATTGAAAATGCTCTCTACGGGTGCAGCAAAGGCCCGGGATGTGGCGTCCACGACCCTTAGCAAGACGTATTCAAAGTTAGGTTTAGTGCGCTAAGTACCTTCAGAGTTTCAACTAAAGGTTGAGAGTTTTCAAAATTTAATATTTTCTCAGCAACGGCGCCACATTAATTTTTGGGTTTCCTGAGGCAAAAATACTAGGCTCACCACTAACGACAACCCCCTTGGCTATGTGTGATGAACAGATAACCAGGACTCCTTGGAGGAAAATTGAAGAAGTCAATTCGCATTGCGGCACTCGTCGCAGCTGCAACTCTTGCAGCTGGCGTACTTGTTGCTCCAACAGCAAATGCAGCAAGCAAAGTTAAGGCAGCAATTGCCTACGACATCGGTGGACGTGGCGACAAGTCATTTAATGACTCAGCTGCAGCTGGTCTCGATCGTGCAAAGAAGCAATTTGGTGCAACTGTTAAAGAAGTAACAGTTACACAAGGAACAGATTCAGAGCGTGAAGACAAACTACGTCTTCTTGCTAAAGCTGGTTACAACCCAATCATTGCTGTTGGATTCCTCTATGCAGGACCACTCAAGAAGGTTGCAACTGAATTCCCTAAGACACAATTCGCAATTGTTGATGATTCATCAGTTGCACTTCCAAACGTTTCATCACTTGTATTCGCTGAAGAGCAAGGTTCATACCTTGCTGGTGTAGCTGCGGCACTTGCATCAGTTACAGGTCAGATCGGATACATCGGTGGCGTACGTATTCCATTGCTTCAAAAGTTTGAAGCAGGATTCGTTGCAGGTGTGAAGGCAACAGATAAGAACGCAACAGTTGACGTTAAGTACGTTACAGAGCCACCTGACTTTGGTGGATTCAATGACCCAGCTAAGGCAAAAGTTATTGCAAACGGAATGATCGATAAGGGTATCGATGTTATTTACTCAGCAGCAGGCGGTTCAGGTGCGGGTAACTTCGCAGCTGCAGTTGACGCTGCCAAGTACGGTAACAAGGTATGGACAATCGGTGTTGACTCCGATCAGTACCTCACAGCATCTGCAGCAGAGAAGAAGAACATGCTTACATCAATGCTTAAGCGCGTTGACAATGCAGTCTTTGACGTAATTTCTGCGGCAAATTCTGGCAAGAAGGTAAATGATTCACTAGGTGGCGGAGCATTTGGTCGTACCTATGGCTTGAAGCTTGGTGGAGTTGGAGTTTCATACTCTGGCTGTTACATCAACAAGTACAAAGCAAAGATCGATGCAGCTGCTAAGGCAATTACTGCTGGAAAAATCAAAGTTCCAACAACTCCAGCAAAGTAATTCCAAGTAGTTAAGTAATAGTTAACAAAAGCAGTAGCGCTCGGTCCAAAAGTGGAGTTAGATTCACTAATTGGACCGAGCGCTTCTCTTTAATATTCGTGAACGCAAATGAATAGGAGTCTGTTGTTGTGGCGATAGCAGTAGAGCTTCGACATATAAGCAAAAGATTCCCTGGAGTCATT
>JAPOHK010000059.1 GCA_029979485.1 Candidatus Planktophila limnetica | reverse complement strand
CATAAACGCCTATAACATCTTCGATTTTGAGTTTTTGTTTTAGAACTTTATTTGCTTCATTGATGATGTATTCAACATCTTCGCGTTGCGCCAACGGTTCGCGACGATCACCGGTGTATGGAGTATCTGTTGTTCCAACAATCCATTTATCTGTCCAAGGTATTAGGAAGAGAACTGAGAGCGCAGTCTTTAAAATAATTCCTTCTTTAGATTTAATCGCACTCTTTGGCAGAACAATGTGAACGCCTTTACTCATAGTGACGTTGTAGCCAGCCTTAAGTCCAAATGTCTCGTGTAATTCATCGCTCCAGATTCCAGCGCACATAACTGTGGCGGTAGCTTTAATTGTGATGAGTTTTCCTGTTTCGATATTGCGAGCTTTTACGCCGAGTACGCGTTTGCCCTCTTTAACAAGTGATTCAACTCTTATGCCCGTTGCAATTACTGCGCCATGACGAGCTGCTGTGCGTGCGATCATCATTGTGTGACGAGCATCGTCAACTTGTGCGTCAAAGTACTTGATTGCACCAGTCACAATATCTGGACGAAGAGATGGTGCGATTTCTGCAATCTTCTTCTGGCTAATGTGTTTGTGTCCAGGCAGAGCACGTTGGAAGCCACGAAGCGCATCATAGAGTGCAAGACCTGCACCAACGTATGTGCGTTCGCGAACTTTTTCGTGAAGTGGATATAAGAATGCGAGTGGTTTTACTAAGTGCGGAGCAAGGGATGAAACCATTAACTCTCGCTCGTGCAGAGCTTCTCGTACTAATTTAAAATCGTATTGTTCTAAATAACGCAGACCACCATGAATAAGTTTGCTTGAGCGGCTAGATGTTCCGGAGGCAAGATCTGATGCTTCAACGAGAGCAACTTTTAATCCGCGTGATGCCGCGTCGAGTGCTGCTCCGACGCCGGTGACTCCGCCGCCGATAACTAAAACATCAAATGTGTCTGTGGTTAATGATTTAAGCGCTTCATCGCGTTGTTCTGGTCCAAGGTGCGATGAAAACAAGGCTCAAATCCTTTCTTGAAAATTCGTTGTCTAGATAGGCTAAGCGTAACCTGAGAAGGAAAACAAAGATACTTATGACTTACATCGGCGCACTTGATCAAGGAACGAGCAGTACTCGTTTTATGATTTTTGATGCCGATGCGCGCGTTATTGCATCCCATCAACTAGAGCATAAACAGATTTTTCCGAGCCCTGGTTGGGTCGAACATGATGGCGCAGAAATCTGGAGTCGCACGCAGGAGGTTATTGCTGGGGCTTTAGATAAAGCGGGGATCAAAGCTGGCGCGCTCAGTGCAATAGGTATTACAAATCAACGCGAAACAACAATTGCGTGGGATGTGAAGACGGGAAAACCGCTTCATAACGCCTTGGTTTGGCAGGACACCCGAACTGCGGAGTTCATGGATAACTTAAGTACTGTTGAAAAAGAGTTAATCATTTCGCGCACCGGCCTTGCTATTGCGCCGTATTTTTCTGCCAGCAAAATGAAGTGGCTAATTGATAACGTTCCAGCAGTTCGTAATGCAGTCAAAGCGGGTACAGCGCGTATAGGAACAATTGATTCGTGGATTCTCTGGAATTTATCAGGTGGAACATTTGCAACTGATGTAACAAATGCCAGCCGCACAGCTCTTATGAATCTTGAGACTTTAGATTGGGATTCAGATTTACTCGCACTCTTTGCAATCCCCCGTTCTGTATTGGCTGATATCAAACCTACTTCTCATGTGTATGCAAAGACAGTAGATGGTGTTGCAATCGCAGCTCTTGTTGGCGATCAGCAAGGAGCGATGATCGGACAGACGTGCTTTGACGTTGGTGATTCAAAAACGACTTATGGCACAGGAAACTTTGCGCTTCTCAATACTGGAACTGAAATAATTCGATCTCAACACGGCTTGCTCACAACTGTGTGTTACAAATTCGGTGACGCACCGGCTGTATACGCCCTCGAAGGTTCTGTGGCTGTCACAGGTTCTGCTATTCAATGGTTGCGTGATCAATTAGTAATCATCACATCTTCATCCGAGATCGAAGCTTTAGCCAGTAGCGTGGACGATAACGGCGGCGTCTATTTTGTTCCGGCCTTTTCAGGTTTATTTGCACCATATTGGCGAAGCGATGCACGAGGTGTCATTGTTGGATTAAGCCGAGCGAGCACAAAAGCACATCTTGCTCGCGCAGCCCTTGAAGCAATTGCATATCAAACTCGTGATGTATTAGATGCCATGTCAGCCGATAGTAAAGTTGCACTTAAATCAATGCGCGTAGATGGTGGCGCGACTGCAAATAATTTATTAATGCAGATTCAATCTGATGTTATGGGAATCGAAATTATTCGACCAGAAGTTATTGAAACAACCGCACTTGGCGCTGCATATGCTGCAGGCATTGCAGTTGGGGTCTGGAAATCACCTGATGATGTGCGAAATAAGTGGCGAGAAAATCATCGATGGAGTTCAACACTTGATCCCAATTTACGCGCAGAAAAATATGCACAATGGATGAAAGCAGTACAACGCACACTTAATTGGATAGAGTAGACACACTATGAGCTCGAAACTCGGCGCAGGTGTAACGCGCACCGACCGTCTACTCTCTGATGGTCGAACAATTCGTTATTACGACACCCGCGAACAAGTTCGCGCCGCTTCTGACAAACGCGAAAAAGCAGAGCAACCAGGTATCGGTGAACTTCGTTTAGATCCACTCGTTAATGAATGGGTTGCCATGGCTGCACATCGACAAGGTCGTGTGTTTTTACCGCCGAAAGAGTTGTGTCCACTCTGTCCATCAACTGGTGAAAATCTGACAGAAGTTCCAGAGGAAGATTTTGAAGTAGTTGTATTTGATAACAAATCTCCTTCGCTTCGCCCCCCAGATGGTGATTGGGCGCTACCAGATATGGCAGGACCAGATACAGATACTGGAAGCGCTGCCGGCAAGTGTGAAGTCATATGTTTTACTGCTGATCACGGGCAGTCATTTAAAGATTTAAGCACCGAGCGAATTCGTGTTCTTCTCGAAGCATGGATGGATCGCACTCGCGAATTATCGAAAGAGAAGTTCATTCATCACATCACGCCCTTTGAAAATCGTGGTGAAGAAGTTGGTGTGACGCTTGCTCATCCTCACGGCCAGATTTATGCCTACTCTTATATTCCCCCAAAGGTTTCTCGAATGCTTGAAGTGGCGAAGAAACATAAAGAGCGCACCGGCAAGGTTTTGTTCGATGAAATTGTTGCTCGCGAAATTAGGGATGAAGAGCGCATTGTTGCCGAAAACAAACACTGGGTTGCCTACGTTCCATATGCTGCTCGTTACTCATTTGAAATCCACGTTGCGCCAAAGGTATCTGTTGCTGATTTAAGCGAACTAACTCCAGAAGTTGCTGACGCATACCCGGCGATTGCAAAAGAAGTACTTCAGCGTCTAGATGGCGTCTTTGATATTCCAATGGCGTACATCGCTGCGTGGCACCAAGCACCTGTACGTGAAGGTCGCGACTTGTTGCGTCTGCATTGGCAGATAACCAGCGTGCGCCGTGCGCCAGGAAAACTTAAGTACTTAGCCGGTTCTGAATCTTCTATGGGCGCATTCATTATGGATTTACGTCCAGAACAATCTGCTGCGCAATTGCGAGAAGTAAAGCTGAAGTAAATGAAGATCTTGGTCACAGGGGGCGCCGGCTATATCGGCTCTCATGCTGTGGAAATACTAAAAAACAGCGGCCACGATGTAACAGTTCTCGATGATTGCAGCACTGGCCATGTTGATTCACTTCCACCAACAGTTCGTTTTGTTCAGGGCTCTTTACTTGATTCTGACATGGTCTCTCGCGCTCTCAAAGGGTGCGAAGCTGTAATGCACTTTGCAGGCAAATCTTTAGTGGGCGAATCGGTTGAAAAGCCCGATCTCTATCGCAAAGTAAACGTTGACGGTACAAAAGTTTTGTTAGAACAAATGAATGTTCTGGGTATAAAGAAAATAGTTTTCTCATCATCGGCTGCCACTTATGGTGAGCCAGAGTCATCACCGATTTCAGAGACTGCTCAGTGTGCGCCAACAAATCCATACGGCGAAACAAAGTTGGCTATCGAACGTGAATTGGCGTCGGCTGCTCTGACACAACAAATGGCTGCGGTATCACTGCGTTATTTCAATGTGGCAGGTGCGCTGCAAACTGATCGAGGTTGGTTGGCCGAGCGCCACGATCCTGAAACGCATCTGATACCAAATGCTCTACGTGCCACTTCTGATTCACCACTTCGCATATTTGGTCGCGATTGGGACACAGAAGATGGCACATGCGTGCGCGATTATGTTCACATAATTGATTTAATCGATGCTCATATGCGCGCTCTTCAGTACTTAACTCCATCAGAGCACCACGTCTTTAACATCGGTTCCGGTACTGGATATTCAGTTGCGCAAGTAGTTGCTTCGGTTTCTAGAGTCAAAGGTTCAACTCTTCCAACTGTGGATGCCCCGCGGCGCGCGGGAGATCCTGCAGTATTAGTTGCAAATATAGATAAGGCAGAGATGCTACTTAATTGGCGACCTGTTCGGAACTTAAATCAGATGGTTGAAGATACTTTTAAAGCTAGTTGACTGGCTTAATTTCAATTACTTCAACGCCGCCAAGTGATCCCAAAATATTTAAAAGATCAGTTGGATCACTGCCAGGAATAGCAACAGTTAAATCATCAAAGCCTTTTCCATCTTCAGATTTAGTCACGGTGAGCTCTCGAATATCTCCCCCTGCAAAACCAATGGCAGATGCCAATGCGCCGAGTGAACCTGGCTGATCAGGAAGCGAAATAGATAAACGAAAGAGTGCCATGGCTACAGATTAACCATTAGATGGCGCTTTGCCCAATTTAACGGTGAAAGTTTTAACTCCACCGCTATTTGGTAATTCAACAGTCACAGAAACTGTGGCACCTGGTGCAAAGGAGCGGATACGAACAATTGCACTAACTTCATCAGTTACGCGTTGGCCGCCAATAGATTTAATAATCGATCCCGCAGGAATTCCCGCAACATCTGCTGCTTCGCCAGGAGATAGTCGAAGAATTCTCGCGCCAATACCTTCATAGGTGTTATCAAAGAAGACACCGAGAAGTGGACGTGTTGAAGTATTTGTTGGCGAAGTAATAATTTCATCGATGACACGCTTTGCCTCTGAAATTGGAATTGCAAAACCAAGTCCGATACTTCCACTTGTCCCACCGGATGAGAGCGTTGCGATAGCGGAGTTAACTCCAATAATTTGACCCTGTGCATTTACTAGTGCACCGCCTGAGTTGCCTGGATTAATTGCAGCATCAGTTTGAATCGCATTAACAAATGATTCGGCGCCAACGCTTCCAGCAGATACGGGACGATTAAGCGCTGAGATAATTCCGGTTGTTACAGTGGATGCAAGCCCTAGTGGAGAACCAACGGCCATAACGGGTTCACCTACAACTAATTTTGTTGAGTCGCCAAGGTTAAGGGCAGCGAGATTTCCTCGATTAATCTGAAGCACAGCAAGGTCATATGCCTTATCTCTACCAATAATTTTTGCGTCAATTTGATCGCCATTTGAAAATTCAACCGTAATTGTTCCTGAAGTTGCCGCTGCTTCAATTACGTGATTGTTCGTAATGATGTATGAAGATGAACCGTTAGATCGGTAAACCCAGCCAGATCCTGTTCCACCACGTGTGGCTGTCTCGACTGCAATTGAAACTACAGATGGCGTGATGGTTGCCGCAAGATTCTTAACATCAAATCCATTGGAGGTTAGTTCTAGCGGTGAACGTCCTTTTGCACACTTTCCATCAGAAGATAAGAAAAGAGCTTTAGTTCGATTATCAACACAGGCTTTTACTCCACCAGTATTATTAATTTCTGCAACTGCAATACCTCCAGCAACACTTGCACCAAGAACAAAAGCTATAACTACGTTGACACT
>JAPOHK010000039.1 GCA_029979485.1 Candidatus Planktophila limnetica | reverse complement strand
AGCTGCAACAGCCTGGAAATTTATTACTCCTGAGTTGACCCGCCACTTCACTGTTGTAACTCTGGATCTTCCTGGACATGGCAAAACACCAATGTCTATTTCCCAAGCAATGGATCCGCGCTCACTAGGCGATGCCGTCTGCGAAACAATGAGTTCATTGGAAATCGAAAAGTTTCACTTATGTGGAAACTCATTAGGTGGCTGGGTCGCACTAGAAGTTGCTGCAAAACATAGTGGCCGCGTCTTATCTATTACTGGTTTAGCACCTGCTGGTTTATGGCTTGCTCCATATACCGCTCGATATCCAGGAACTGCATTACTTCGCTTTCTGGCAAAAACAACTCGACCACTCTCGCCATTTGCCTTGAGATATGAGTGGGCGCGCAAACTTGGTTTTGCAGAGGTAAGTCCATTATGGAAGAGCCTGAGTTATGAAACTTGTTTGGATGCTACAAATGCAATGAGCTCTGCTCCTGGATATTTTCCAGCATGGGATGCAATGCTTAAGAAACGCTTTGATTCCCCTATTCCGCAATCAATACCAGTAACAATTGTTTTTGGAGATTCTGATAACACATTGCCTGCATCAAGTTGCCAAGAGCGTTCGGTAGTACCAGCACACAGCAAGTGGTTTGTCATCGAGAACTGTGGCCACGCACCAATGTGGGATCACCCAACAACAGTGGTCCGACATATTCTGGAAACTGCGCAATCTCGCTAATGGTTACTGCGCTCTATTTTTTCAATACGCCAACTAGATCACTTCCTATGGCTATCTGGTCAATGGCTGTAGATCGCCGACGTTTGCGTAGATTTAAGGGCGTAAGTTTTGCAAAGCTTTTGGGAGCTGGAAAAGGTGAAACATTTACACCGCGGGATGCCGACATCAATCGCTGGGGATTCTTAGTTGTTATTGAAGAAGACAGATTGGCAGCTCTTGATCAATCGAGAATCCTACGAAAGTGGCGCCGATTTAGTGCAAACGAATACAGAGTTCTATTGGATCCAATTTCTTCACACGGAAAATGGAGCAAGCGTGAGCCCTTTCAAGTAAAGGAAAACATCAACGCCGATGGAAAAATTGCAGCCATCACTCGCGCGCGAATCAAGGCAACGCATACATCTCGTTTCTTTGCATCCGTTCCCCCAGTGACCGCATCCCTTCATGGAAGTTCTGGTTTACTCGCAGCAATTGGAATTGGTGAAGCACCTATTGGATTGCAGGGCACTTTTTCATTATGGAATAGCGCTGCCGATTTGCGAACTTTTGCATATAAAGGTGAGGCGCATATAAAGGCCATCGCCGATACTGAGAAATATCAGTGGTATGCCGAGGAACTATTTGCACGCTTTAGCGTGCGCGAAGAGCGCGGTTCAATGGTGGATAAGCGTTCGAACTAGGGCAGAATTGCGCCCATGTCGATTCGCCATTATTCACCCCGCAGAAATCGCAGGAACGGAATCTCCTTTCGCTCCAAAACTCTGCTTGGAATAGTTCTTGGAATCACAATCGGGTTACAAATTCTTTATCCACTAATCGATGGTGAACTTCTTCGAGTAGAAACTATTGCAACTGTGTATTGGGCAGCAGGAGCGATGGCCCTTCACGCACTCTTGGCATATGGCGCGCGATACGCCTTTACTTATCTAGGAACAACAGTTGTATTTGCTCTCATAGTTGAATCTGTTGGAGTTAAAACGGGCTGGCCATTTGGAACATATGAATACGATCCATCACTTGGCCACACTATTGCAGGGGTCCCATACGTTGTTCCATTTGCGTGGGTAATGATGGCTCATCCAGTTTTGATTGCAGCTCGTCGTGTTGCTGGCAATTGGGTATTTCTCTATGGAGGCTTCGCAATGGCGGCTTGGGATTTATTTTTAGATCCACAAATGGTTGCGGCAAATCGTTGGCGTTGGACATTTGATGGTGCACATGTGCCATACCAACCAGAGATTCCGCTTTCAAATGCTTTTGGCTGGTTACTGGCTGGGATGGCACTGATAGCAATACTTCATCAAATTCTGCCTCGCGAACGTAGAAAATCTAGCGCGAGCTTTGGCGCAGTTGATGTTTGGTTGACGTGGACTTTCTTTGGCGGTGTTGTTTCTAATCTCTTTTTCTTTGATCGCCCAGGTATTGCCCTCATCGGAGGGATTGCGTTTGGACTTTTCTTTTTACCTTATGCATTTTCTAGATGGCTCGGCCGTCCGTAAGAATTCAAAATGCTTGAACTCTCTTTATTACTCTGTCTAGTTGCTCTCGGCATAACGCTTCTCAATGTTTTTTCTATCATCACGCCACAAAGCGGTGGGCAAATAAATCAGAAAATAAGTGTTTTGGTGCCTCTTCGAAATGAAGAAGAAAATGCAGTAGCAATCGTAGAAACGCTAGCCGCGCAAGAAAACTTATCCGATGTTGAATTTCTTATTCTTAACGATAATTCATCCGATAAAACTTATGATCTAGTCAAAACCACGGCTGGAAACGATTCACGTTTTAAATTAATTCAAGGTTCGCCCTTGCCTGATGGTTGGCTCGGAAAACCTTGGGCACTAGATCAACTGAGCCACGTAGCAAGTGGAGAAGTACTGGTTTGCATTGATGCAGATGTTCGCTTAAGCAAAACAGCAATCGCATCTGTAGTTGATTCAATGCAAGAACACTGCCTTGATTTCTTCTCTGCCTATCCTTCTCAAGTTGCTCGTACCTTTGGCGAACGAATGATTCAGCCTTTGCTGCAATGGTCATGGCTCTCATCTGTTCCGCTTGCAATTGCAAAACGTTCAAGCAATCCATCCTTTGCAGTTGCAAATGGTCAGTTCTTTGCAGTAACCAAGAGTGCCCTCGATCAAAGTGGTGGATACTCATCGATTAAGTTAGAAGTTTTGGACGATATGCAGCTAGCGCGTGTTTTGCTTCGCAATAAATTTAAGGGAACTGTGGGAAATGGTGCGCAGATCGCACAGTGTCATATGTATTCATCATGGAGTGAATTACGAAATGGTTATGCAAAATCTTTGTGGAAAGGTTTTGGTGGAGTATTCGGCTCGATAATCGCTATCGCACTGCTCGCACTCACGGGAATTATTCCGATTTTGAGCGCTGCCTTGGGTTCTCCTTATGGATGGCTGGCATTTGAAGCCGTACTTATCTCTCGCGTAATCAGTGCCAAGATAACTCGAGCAAACTTATTTGACTCACTTCTACATCCAATTTCATCCGTACTTCTTATTTACTTGATCATTTATTCATGGCTCATGCGCGGTCGAATTCAATGGAAGGGCCGAACTGTATGAGTGACAGAGAAGTCATTGTGATCGGTGCGGGAATGGGCGGCATGTGCACAGCTGCACGATTGGCGCGACAAGGGCATGCAGTTCGTGTACTTGAAGCATCGGATAAACCAGGTGGAAAATGCCGAACCGAATGGGTAGGTAAATACGCATTTGATACTGGGCCATCGCTACTCACTCTTCCAGCTGTCTATCGAGATTTCTTTGCGCGCACAGGTAAGCATCTAGGACAAGTATTAGATATCAAAGGTGTTGATCCGGCCTTTGACTACAGATTCGAAGACGGCGTGAATTTAAAATTTGCAAACCTTGCACACCACAAAACGCAAGCAGAAATTTCTCGAGTACTCGGCACAGAAGTCGCTGCGCAATGGGATTCGCTTATGAAGCGTGCCGAAAGAATGTGGGACGTTTCTCGCGAACCATTTGTTGAATCTGAACTCACTTCAATACTCTCACTTATCAAACGTCCAACTCTGCTGCGTGATTTAAAAGTTATTGCGCCGTGGAAATCTCTTCGTGAATTAGCCGATGAACTACTTCCCGATACTCATCTTCGCTACATACTGGACAGATATGCGACATACAGCGGGTCTGATCCACGATTAGCACCAGCAGTACTTTCAACTATTGCCTTTGTCGAAGAGGCTTTTGGCGCTTGGCATATTACTGGTGGAATTGGAAAGCTATCAGAGGCTGTGTATCAACGTTGCATTGATCTTGGAGTAACTTTTGAATTTAACGCACCCGTTGAAAAAATCAATCACACTAAAACTCGGGTAACTGGTGTAACTCTTAAATCTGGACGCACCATTGAATCTTCAATCGTCGTGGCTAATGCCGATGCATCACTTGTCTTTAACTCACTACTAAGCAAAAAACTTCGCAAAACTAAGAGTGCTCGAAAGAGAATAGCCCAAAGTACTCAATCACTAGCTGGTTTTTCATTGCTGCTTGGATTACGCCCTGATGAAAATGCTGCACCATTTAGCCATCACACAATACTTTTTCCTACAGATTACGACGCCGAATTCCACGCCATATTTAATACTCAAACGCCAGTGAAGAAGCCAACCATTTATCTGTGTGCACCTAATGATGCGACTATGGTTAAAGAAGTTGGTGCGCAATCTCTTTTTGTCCTAGTAAACGCACCGATCCATGATGCGACAGGCAAGGCAGGTTGGAATTGGAATGACGAAAGTTTTAATCGTGATTATGCCAACTCCATCATTGATCAAATAGAGGCTCAGGGAATTTCTATACGCAATCGACTTGATGTCATGGAATTTAGAACTCCTGCAGATCTTGAAAGAAGTGTTAATGCTCCAGGTGGAGCGATTTATGGAACATCTAGCAACGGCACTAAGTCTGCATTCTTGCGAGCACGCAATCGATCACCGCTGAGAGGTTTGTACTGTGTTGGAGGTTCGGCTCATCCTGGTGGCGGATTGCCACTGGTTGGATTAAGTGCGGAAATTGTTGCTAATGCAATCGGGAATACGCAAAACGCATCACGTTTGCTGCACTAAATAGTGATGCACCTAAAAACACCCATGTAGCTATTTCTATGCCTGGTAGTTCTAACTGCCAAGTGATGAGAACTATAAAAGCAAAGCTGGCACGAACAGGTCTTTCTGTAAATGTAACTAATCCAAGATCCTTAACACCAAGTGATGAGACGCGTGCGCGCATGTATTCCTGAACCGATGCAACGAGCCATAGTGCAATGCATAAATAAGCAGGCACCCCAATTACATAGAGCGCATAGAGCCAAAGCGCTTCACTGATTCGATCTACAACTGAATCAAGTAACGCTCCCCAATTCGATGCACGATTTTGGAAAATTGCGACGCTTCCATCTATTCCATCAAAGAACAGGGAGATAACAATCAAGACAATTGCCCATAGTGATTGCGCAGTCAAGGCAACGCCAATAGCACTTATTAATCCCAACATAGTTAAAACATTAGGAGTGATGCGCAAGAGAGTGCAGAGCAACCCAAATCTGTATGAAATGGCGAGCCAACCCCCAACGATTCCTGTCGTTGGCGCCGAGTTGTGGAGTTCGCTCCATCTATCTTTAAATTGCTCGCGCGTAATCACTGGCTATAGCCTTTCTTAAAATGACGAGAACTATTGCGCAGGGTACCGTTACCGCGTGGCTAATGAGAAGAACGGTGATCCTGCTGCGATTCGCCAGTTAATTGAGAGCGAGCTCGCAAATTTTCTCGGTGCCCAAAAGAAATACTTAGAATCCATTGGAAGCGAACTCACGCCAGCATCTGATGCACTCACATCTTTTCTCTTAGATAGCGGAAAAAGATTTCGCCCACTATTTGCCTACTTTGGATTCATCGGCGCAGGTGGCTCTCACTCCTCGCAAGTTATTCGTGCCTGTTCAAGCCTAGAGTTACTTCAGGCATGCGCTCTGATTCATGATGACTTAATGGATGGATCCGATACGCGCCGAGGCAAACCTGCAATCCATAAACACTTTGAAAAATTGCACACACAAGAAAGTGCAGTTGGCTCATCAGTTGGTTTTGGTCAAGCAGCTGCCATTCTCTTGGGTGACTTAGCACTTGTTTACTCAGATCTTGCTCTTCACCAGAGTGGAATCAATGCAGAAGTTTTGCCACAAGTTTTGGCGGTACATGACGAGATGCGCGTTGAGTTGATGGCTGGACAATTCTTAGATGTGTATGAACAAACGAGAAGTGCGCATACTGTTGAGCGCGCTCTGACAATTGCTCGTTATAAATCTGGCAAATACACAATTGAGCGCCCACTTCACTTTGGTGCGGCCATGGCAACAACGGATAAAAATGTACTTGCTGAAGTGACATCACATTATTCTGCGTATGGCTTACCACTCGGTGAAGCATTCCAATTACGCGATGATTTGCTGGGTGTCTACGGTGATCCAGATTTAACTGGCAAACCAGCAGGAGATGATCTGCGCGAGGGAAAGCGCACTGTTCTAGTTGCAATGGCACAAGAATCCATGAGCTCAACCGATGTCAAGGAATTCGAATCTTTATTCGGAAAACAGGATTTGGATTTATCAGGAATCGAGAAACTTCGAACAATTATCACCGACACTGGGGCGCCTACCCATGTTGAAAATCTCATTACAGAGTTAACAGATAAAGCAATTCACGCACTTGATACTCCATCAATTGCGGACACATCCCGCACGGTTTTAAGTGACCTTGCAATCATCGCAACAAAGAGGAATCTCTAATGCCAAAGCGCGTCAAAGGACCAACCGATCATGTCGTTGTTGTTGGAGCAGGATTAGCGGGCCTGAGTGCTGCTCTTCGTCTGGCTGGCGCTGGTCGCAAAGTAACTGTGATTGAACGCGAAAGCGTTCCTGGCGGACGAAACGGCTTGCTCAATAAGGATGGCTACGCTTTTGATACAGGTCCAAGTGTTTTAACAATGCCATCTCTGATCAATGATGCATTCAACAGCGTTGGTGAAGAGTTAAAAGATTGGCTCGAACTAACTCCTGTTCAACCGCTCTACCGTGCTTTCTACGCAGATGGTTCTCAAATAGATATTCACGCAAATACAGAACAGATGGAAGCAGAAATTGCTAAAACTGTAAGTTCAGCAGAAGCAGCTGGCTATCGCCGTTACGTTGATTTCGTTACAAAGCTCTACAAGTATGAGATGAATGATTTCATCGATAGAAACATCGATTCCCCACTGAATCTTTTGACTCCAAATTTGGCACGATTAATTGCGCTGGGGGGATTTAGACGTTTATCTCCAAAAGTTAACCAATTTATGAAAGATCCTCGACTACAAAAGGTTTACTCATTCCAAGCCATGTATGCAGGAGTCAGCCCTCAGCAAGCACTAGCAATTTATGCCGTAATTGCATATATGGATTCAGTTAACGGAGTGTTCTTTCCTAAAGGTGGAATGCACGCTGTTCCTCGTGCTCTTGCTGCTGCCGCGCAAAAACATGGTGTCGAATTTATGTATAACACGAGTGCTGAAAAGATTGAAACCTCTAACGGCCGTGCCAAAGCAGTTATAACTAGTACTGGCCAACGAATTGAGTGCGATGCATTAGTACTTAACCCTGATTTACCAGTTGCATGGCGCGATTTACTTGGAAAGACTCCGCTTTCTGTTAAGCGCCTTCGTTATTCCCCATCATGTGTGACGCTGCTGGTCGGCTCATCTAAAAAATATGATCACGTGGCGCACCACAATATTCACTTTGGTGATTCATGGGATGGCGTCTTTGATGAGTTAATTAAAAAGAAAACTCTTATGAGTGATCCAAGTTTGCTCGTAACAATTCCAACAAAAGATGATCCATCCCTAGCACCTGCT
>JAPOHK010000081.1 GCA_029979485.1 Candidatus Planktophila limnetica | reverse complement strand
GTGCGAGTGATCTCAATTGTTGGATCGTAACCAACTATGAATTCAAAATCGCGGGTACAGGAAAGCAGGTTTCCAATTTCAGCCAAGCCCATTTCTTGATACATCTCGGCATAAGCACAGCGTTTTACTTCGTAGGTGTAAACCTCTTCAGATTCTTCAATTACATCGGTTACTAGTGCGTCATCTTTTTTCCAAAGGTCTTGAATGGCAATAAAGGTTAATAGGTTTGCGCCGTTTGGTTCATTGGCAGCAAATCGAGCGCCAGCCTTATGCGCGTCTTCAGTAATCGCTTCCCGAATAATGTCGGATGCTCGTTCCGAGCCTAACTCACGCTTCATGATCTGGTAAATAGGAGAAATGATGTTTGCCTCGATCCGGCGGCGCTGCAAAATGCCCAGCTGGTCGTCTTGGTCTTGCACTGAGACGCTCAAATTTTCCGCTGATGTTGCCATGTGATTCTCCCGATTTCCTAAGGTTTTAATAATCGTAGTATTCATGCGGATATTCGGAGTGCCAAGATTTAGCAGTTAGCCCCTCGAAACGGACGATCCTTAAGCCAGTTGGGCTCAATTTCCCTGTAACGGCAGGTATTCGATACGCTAACGGGGCGCAGAAATGCGTTTCTAGAAGAAAAGACTGGCCCCCTTGGCACAGTGGTAGCGCACTTCCTTGGTAAGGAATAGGTCGTCAGTTCGATTCTGACAGGGGGCTCGAAGACCGTGTTTACGCACGGTTTTAAGCCGGGGTAGCTCAGCTTGGTAGAGCAAGCGGCTCATAATCGCTGTGTCGTGGGTTCAAATCCCGCCTCCGCTACTAGTAGTTAAGCGTTAATTTCGTAACGCGAAGGGCCTCAGGTAATCTAAAGCCTCTCAATCGATGAAGGAGTAAGACCATGGCAAGTAAGAGCGCGGACGTACGTCCAAAGATCACCATGGCATGCGTTGATTGCAAAGAACGTAATTACATTACAAAGAAGAACCGCCGCAACGATCCAGACCGCATGGAACTTAAGAAGTTCTGCCCACGTTGCAAATCTTCAACACTTCATCGCGAAACTCGTTAATGCTCAATCCCGATAGCGTCGGGCGCACCTTCGCGGGTGTAGATGTCATCACGGTCACTCAAGAAGAAATCAATTCATTCGCCGCCGTCATTGGTGAGAAAAATACATCTGTTGCGCCACCAACATTTTCTATTCGGATTTCACTGCGCGAATTCGAAAATATTTTGACCAAGCCTGAGATTGGTTTGAATTGGACTCGTCTCGTTCACGGCGACCAGAAATTCGAAATTTTCCGCCCGATTGTCGCAGGGGATTCGCTTACAACCTCGGCCACAATCGAAAATTATAAAATTGCAGCAGGTAATGAAATTGTGACAGTTCGCTCTGATCTTTTTAATGGAAGCGAAAAAGTCGTTTCGTCGTGGTCCACCCTGGTGGTGCGAGCATGATTGAGGTCGGCACAGCAATTCCCTCTCACGAATACGAAATTAACAGAGCCCTTCTCAAGCAATACGCAGATGCGAGTGGCGATCAGAACCCAATTCATCAGGATGAAGCATTCGCAAAATCTGTTGGACTTCCAGATGTGATAGCCCATGGAATGCTGACGATGGCCCTTGCAGGTAAGTACATCAGCGATTGGGCTGGAGGATCTCAGAACGTAAAAGAGTTCTCTGCCAGATTCACCAAACCAGTAATTGTTCCTGCAGGAAAAAGCGTCGACCTAACGGTGTCAGCAACTGTGCTCGAGGTAATTGGTAAGAGCGTGCGCTTAGAAATTTCAGCAACATCGCAAGGAGTGAAAGTTTTAGGAATGGCAAAAGCTTTAGTGGAGCAAGGCAATTAAGGTGAGCGCACCAGAGAATTTGTACGAACTCGGTCGCGCACGACAAGCAGCGCGTGCAGATAAGAATTTCGCATTAGCCGATCAACTAAGAGATCAGATCGCACAAGCAGGGTATGAAATTGTTGATGTTGTAGATGGTTTTGAGTTGCATGCAAAATCTCTGATTCAGGTATTTGCCGACATTCAGAAATTAAAGAATTTGCCCAAGAGCGATCGCACAATAACTGTGGCCATGATTGTAAATGGCTTTCATGAGGATGCGATCATAAGTGTTAATTCCATCAAAGCTCATAGCTCTGCCGAGATTTTGGTATTAGCAACACAATCGGCTGACGAGTTATCTTCAATTGTCGATTCACATACTCACGTTATCCAATTAGAAAAAGATCCCGGTTGGGGAGAATGTGCGAATGCAGCGCTGCGAATAATTTCAACACCATTTGCAGTCATCATGGATCCATCGACCACTTTTACTGGAGATGCGATTACTCCAGTCTTACAAGAACTCAAAAAGAAAGTTTTTGCTGCAGTTGGTTGGCGCGGGGGATTAATCAATATCGAAGATCAGTGGCGAAGTGTCGATGACAAAGGCGCTGGAGAAGTTGATGTGTTGTTCTCATACTTCCTTGCCTTAGATAAAGATGCAGCCATACAAGCAGGCGGATTTAACGCACGTGCAATTTATTATCGAAACGCAGATATTGAATTTTCACTGCGGCTAAAACATGCATCCGGTCATCTCTTACAGATGGATCTTCCACTCGAACAAGGTCGCCACCACGGTTATTACGACACAGAAGAAAGTTTCAGAGACGCGCAATCAAAGAAGAATTACGACCGCATACTCGAACGCTTCCGAGGCAAAGAAGCAATTCTTAGCCCACGTCGGTAACCTTTACTCATGGCTGATTTATCGGATTACACATCCTTACGTGTGGGTGGTCCTGCCAAGAAATTTGTAGAAGTTTCTAGCGAAAAAGAAATTATCGCTGCAATTGAAAGTGCTGGAGATTCGCCAATTTTAATTATGGGCGGTGGAACAAATATTTTGGTCAGCGATGAGGGTTTTGCAGGAACGGTGATCAGAATTTCCAATAATAAAATCGAAGAAGAAGTAGATGCGTGTAGTGGAGCAACTCTCACAATTGGTGCAGGTGAAAATTGGGATGAATTCGTAAAGACAACTATTTCCCGAGGATTTGCAGGACTTGAAACACTTAGCGGGATACCTGGCACAGTTGGTGCTGCCCCAATACAAAATATTGGTGCCTATGGTCACGAAGTAAGCGAGTTCATAACTCGCGTGCGAACGTATGATCGCCAGGCAAAGTCTCTTAAAACATTTACCAACGCAGAGTGCGAATTTTCATACCGCAACTCACATTTCAAAGCACATCCGGGTCGATACGTTGTTCTAGACGTCGCTTTTCAACTGCGCATCGGCGAGCTGACAACAGCAATTACCTACTCCGAATTAGCCAGTGCACTCGGTATTTCAGTCGGAGAAAAGAGTTCAGTACGTGATTGCCGCGAAAAAGTTCTAGAACTTCGCTCACGTAAGGGAATGTTGCTATCTGAGAGCGATCATGATTCATGGTCTGCTGGGTCTTTTTTCACAAATCCAATTGTTGGCGCGGATGTTGCTGCAAAACTTCCGGCAGATGCACCACGATGGCCACTACCTGATGGTCGCGTAAAGACTTCGGCTGCGTGGTTAATTGAGCATTCTGGAATTACAAAAGGACAATCACTTGGAGGGGCTAGAGTTTCAACTAAACATGTTTTAGCACTGACAAATAGTGGCGGCGCAAAAGCATCTGAAATTGCAGCCCTTGCGAAATTAGCTCAGGAAAAAGTCCTTACAACTTTTAGCATTTCTTTAGAGCCTGAAGTTAATTTAGTCGGACTTAACCTTCAGTAATTAATTTCTTGATGCGGCCAATGCCTTCAACGATGTCTTCATCACCTAGAGCGTATGAGAAGCGCAAATAACCAGATGGGCCGAATGCTTCTCCAGGAACCGCGGCAACTTCAACTTCATCCAGAATAATCGTTGCTAATTCAGCAGAAGTTTTTGCTATTTTTCCGCGAATGGATTTACCAAGTGCACCTTTAACTGACGGATATACATAAAACGCACCAGTTGGCATTGGACATACAAAACCAGGAATCTCATTGAGTAAACCAACGATTAATTTGCGACGACGATCAAATGCTTCTCCCATTTTGTGAACTGCCGATAAATCACCAGTGAGCGCTGCAATTGCTGCGCGCTGTGACACATTCGAGACATTTGAGGTCAGGTGTGACTGCAGATTGGTGGCTGCCTTAATGACATCTTTTGGCCCGATCATCCAACCCACGCGCCAACCAGTCATCGCATAAGTCTTTGCAACTCCGTTAATAATAATTGTTGAATCTGCAAGACCTGGAACTACAACCGGCATGCTTGGTGCTTTTGCACCGTCGTATAAAAGGTGCTCGTAAATTTCATCAGCAATAATCCACACCTTGTTCTTAAGTGCCCATTCACCAATTGCTTTTACTTGCTCCGGTGAATAGACAGAACCTGTTGGGTTTGATGGTGAGCAGAACAACAGCGCCTTAGTTCTTGGCGTACGTGCAGCTTCCAGTTGTTCAACGGAAACTAAATAGTTTTGAGATTCATCAGCAAAAACTTCGACCGCTTTTCCACCAGCTAATTTGATGCACTCAGGATAGGTTGTCCAAAATGGCGACGGAAGAATTACTTCATCACCTGGATCAATAATCGTTGCGAATGCCTGATAAACAGATTGTTTGCCGCCATTTGTGACAAGAACTTGATCCGCAGATATTTCATAATTCGAATCACGTTTTGTCTTTGCAACAATTGCATCGCGCAGATCCGGTAAACCAGGTGTTGGCGTGTAACGATGATTTGCAGGAACGGCTGCCGCACTGGCTGCTGCACTAACAATGTAATCAGGAGTAGGAAAATCAGGTTCGCCTGCACCAAAACCAATTACTGGACGTACCGCTGCCTTTAGTGCTTTTGCTTTTGCATCAACTGCAAGCGTGGCTGATTCAGCGATTGCTGCGATTCGACTCGAAATTCTGCTCATGATGCTAAGTCTG
>JAPOHK010000076.1 GCA_029979485.1 Candidatus Planktophila limnetica | reverse complement strand
TCACTCGGAACACCAGCAGCAAGGCCCGGTGCTGGTTTGTTGCGAAGATCTTTCATCATTGCAAGCAAGATGGGACCTGGTTCATTAAAGACTTCACCAGCTTCAAGATTTGGCGTCATTACTGCATTGATTCCAGAGTTCGCAAAAGTATTTTCATCTAAGTGGCTAACCGATGAACCCGCGTCGTAATTCGAAGGTGTGTACATCAATGGTTTAACTCCATTGTTTGCGTTGATTCCTTCGGGACCAGACCAGACCAATCGAGAGTTAAGTGCTTGGCCCAATTCATATGATGGTGATGCCAGATCAGCCAAGCGATTTCCATCTTGTGTCTGAAGGTAGGCATCAAATGGAGTTGGTTGCTCCATGATTCCAACGTACTGACCCTTTGTGCGATCAAAGATGTAAGAACTTGTAGATAAAAATCCTAAACCGTGCGCTAACTCATGAAACATTACTGACTTAAGGTCGTACTCATAGCGAGTAGGTTTTCCGAGACCATCTAAATCCCACTCAGCTTCTGAGTTAATTTGAATGATAATTTCGGGATTATCTAAATCCAAATCTTTTCCCGCTATCGCATTAGCAAGTGCCGATGCGTACCAGAGTGAAGAGTCTGGCGCTGCTGCAAACTTTGCGTAATATCGATCCGGTCTCGCACTTCCAAGAATATCTGCAGCACTTGAACGACCCCACGTTGCATCAACATTTATTGCAACCTTGGAATCAAAATTAGCAGCCCACAAATCAATCGCTGCTTGCACTTGGTTCTTCGCCCAATCAGGAAAGTTTTTATAGTTAACAACAAACTTTGAACGCTTTTCTAAGTTGGCAGATTGCGTGGCAGGAACCGAGATAACTCCCGATGCTTCTGCTGCATATGTGTGACCCCACACAGTTGAAGGGGCAACAAGTGGCGCAGCTTCGGCTGCCGGTACGTAGAGTAAAGATGCGACGAGTGCGATTAGCAACCCCGTTACGGTTCGAATGCTGGCTCTCGTTTGCATATGTGCAAAAGGTATCAGGATGAGATGATTTCCCCATGAACGAGAGCAGTGCGACCAACTTCGACGAACTTTATTCTCGGATAAAGGCAGAACGTCCGATTTCTTTGGACTTTTCACAAGAACCAAAGAAACCAGAACCGACGTTGGATGAAGCTCGCGATGATTTAGCAAAATCTGTTAGCGAAATTGCACATGCGCTCTTTGCAAAAAGATTTGGACCACTGGTCGGCTCTGTTACTCAAACAACAGTCAACGCTGTTCTAAAGGATCTCGAGAAGAGCGCCTATCGATTTAAGGGTGATGTGACACTGGTTGCTGAAGAGTTTATTGATCGAGCGCTAAATAAGAAGCGGAAAAAATAGTTGTCCCAAACAGTCATAACAGTTTTTTCCAGGCATGGTTGCCATCTCTGCGATGTTGCTCTCGAAACTCTCGAATCTATGAAGGCTGAATTAGATTATTTGATAGATGTTAAGTACATCGATGGCGATGCAGAGCTAGAAAATTTATATGGCGAACAAGTTCCTGTAACTCAGATTGACGGTGAGCACCACGATTTCTGGCGCGTTGATCCAGAACGTTTTAGAGCTTGCCTTGAAAAACATCGTCAGCGTCAATAATTTTGTACGCATAACCTTGTTCAGCTAAGAAGCGCTGACGGTTCTGAGCAAAGTCTTGATCGATAGTGTCGCGTGAAACAACTGAGTAAAAAGTCGCACTGCGGCCATCTGACTTAGGGCGCAAGATGCGACCGAGTCGTTGTGCTTCTTCTTGTCTCGAACCAAATGCACCAGAGACCTGAATCGCAATAGTTGCATCGGGTAAATCAATAGAGAAGTTAGCAACCTTAGAAACAACGAGGCAAGAAACTTCACCAGTTCTAAACTTATTAAATAGTATCTCGCGTTCTTTAACTGGTGTCTCGCCCTTAATTAAGGGAACACCAAGAACTTCTGATAGCTCATCTAATTGATCGATGTATTGACCAATTACCAAGATCTGTTCGCCGGCGTGATGTGCAACGAGAGATTCAACTACATTTCGCTTTGTGCGAGTTGTAGCGCAGAAGCGATAACGCTCTTCAGGTTCAGCAGTTGCATAAGAAAGTCGCTCTGTTTCACTTAAATTTACGCGAACTTCAACGCATTGCGCAGGAGCGATATATCCCTGGGATTCAATCTCTTTCCAAGGAACATCAAAGCGCTTTGGACCAATGAGTGAGAAAACTTCGCCTTCCATTCCATCTTCGCGAACAAGTGTTGCAGTAAGTCCTAAACGACGACGGGATTGGATGTCAGCTGTAAAGCGAAAGATGGGTGCAGGTAATAAGTGCACTTCGTCATAAATAATTAATCCCCAGTCATGAGTGTCAAAGAGATCAAGGTGTGCATACACCCCATCTTTTTTCTTTGTCATAACTTGATACGTGGCAATTGTTACGGGGCGAATCTCTTTTTTGGCTCCTGAGTATTCGCCAATTTCATCTTCATTAAGCGTCGTGCGCTTTAACAACTCTTCACGCCATTGACGTGCTGCAACTGTATTTGTTACCAGAATTAACGTTGTAGCTTTTGCATGTGCCATTGCTGCGGCGCCGACGATAGTTTTTCCAGCGCCACAAGGCAATACGACTACGCCAGAACCACCGTGCCAGAATCCTTCTGCTGCTAACTCTTGATACGGGCGAATTTTCCAATCACTCTGCTTCAGTGCGATTTCATGGGCTTGTCCATCAACGTAACCTGCAAAATCTTCTGCTGGCCAACCTAGGCGCAATAAAGATTGTTTAATCTGACCGCGTTGGCTTGGGTGCACAGCAATTGTTTCATTATCAATTCGAACACCTAGCAACGGTGCAATCTTCTTTGCACGGATTACCTCTTCCAGAACTGCGGTGTCAGTTGTAACAAGAATCAATCCATGAATTGGATCTGCTTCTAGTCGTAGGCGACCGTATCGAGACATTGTTTCTGCAACATCAACAAGAATTGAGTGCGGAACCGCATAACGTGAATACTTAATTAAAGTATCGATAACCATTTCTGCATCATGCCCAGCAGCGCGTGCATTCCATAAACCTAAATTTGTTAAGCGATATGTGTGAATATGTTCAGGGGAGCGCTCTAACTCCGCAAAGGGAGCAATTGCACGCCGACACTCAGTCGACATCGCATGATCGATATCTAAGAGCAGTGTTTTATCGCTCTGAACGATCAGTGGTCCATCAGTCATTGAGTAAATCCTTTATAAATTCATGCAAAAACGCACTGCGTTCCTCGAGAGCTTTAATGCTTACCCATTCATTTGTTGCGTGTGCACCAGATCCAACTGCTCCGAGTCCATCTAGAACTTTGGCACCTGCTGCTGCGGCAAAGTTTCCATCACTTGCTCCTCCAACTGATGCATGACCAAGTGGTGGCATACCAATTCGCGCTGCAACTTTTTCTGCGCGCTCATAAAGCTCCATTGTTGATGTTGTTTCTAGAGGCGGACGATTTAAACCGCCAGTAATTTCGATGCGAGCTTCTGGGTGAAGTGGTTTGAGTGCACGAATTGCTGCATCAACCCGATTGAGCTCTTCGGTTGAATAGGAACGCGCATCGATATCCAAAACGCCGTAGTCAGGAACTGTGTTTGTTGAGTTGCCTGCTTTTACAAGCGTTGGAACAACAGTTGTCTGCTTATCTTTATTTTCTAAGAAAGCAAGTGCCGTAATAATGTGTGCGATTTCAACAGTTGCGTTGATTCCCTTTTCAGGTTCCAGACCAGCGTGTGCAGCGCGTCCATGTACATGTACTTGATACATAGCGGTGCCTTTTCGGCCAGTTTTAACTTTGCCATCAATTGCAGCTTCTAGTACCAAAACTGCTTTTGCATTCGATGCTAAATCTTGAATGAGTTTGCGTGAAGCGTGACTTCCGGTTTCTTCATCCGTTGTTCCAATGAGTGCCACAGAACCAGTAATTCCCTTAAGCGCGAAGAGTGCTTGAACGAATCCAGCCTTCATGTCATACGTGCCAGGACCGCGCAGTACATCGCCTTCTATTTGCCATAGCGGTGTGAATGAACCAATTGGCCACACTGTGTCGAGGTGTGCAAGTAAAACAACATCTGGTTTTGCTGCGCCCCACCAAAAAACAGGACGACCTTCTATCTGGCGAATTTCTGCTGGTGTTCCGAGTACACGTGTTGCAATGTCACTTGCTAAACGAACAACATCGTTGCACGCCTTGAGATCTTCAGTAGGAGACTCACACTTCACCAATGCTTCAAGGGCTGCCAACATAGGGTTAAGTCTGCCGTATTCGCCTTGATTCTCGCTTGTCATAGCGGTGCAACCCCCGTAATACGCGGAATTCTAAATGTCTGCATTTCGCCTGTTCCATGGTCTCGAGCGATTAACGAACCAGCGGAGATTTTGAGTGGATCGATAATGCGATGAGAAACAGATCCATTGTTATCTGCATAACCAATTGAGAGTGAACGTTGTTCTTGGATGTATTTCAATAAAATATCGAGTGTTTCATTTGCAGTTGTCCGCGGAAGAGCACCGAGTGCGTTGTTTGCAATATTTCGAAGTGTGCTCTGCTTATGACTAGATTTCTCGCCAACTCGAATCGAGCGAATTGCTGCATTTACTGCAGCATCAGTTGGAACTTCTAGCTCGCCGATAATTCGTGGTGGACGTGGCTTTGATTTTGCACGAGAAGAGCGTGGACCAGTAAGCAACATACCGTTATTGGATTCTGCTGCAGGTAAATAACCTGCGCTGCGCAAAACGTTCATGACATCGTGGGCGTCCATGTCACAAATCATCACTTCAGGTGCAATTCTGCGCAGAGACAAAATTTCCAAACGCTTATCACTAATTATTTGAGTGATCAGTGCGGAATCTTCGCAGCGGATAAATGATGAGGTATTTCCAACGCGCAAGCGACCATGCTTCTTGGCAACATCAGAGATTAAATACTCCAGAGGTTGTGGTATCGCAGTCTTAGATGTTTTGCGCAAAAACTCGATGATCTCATCGCCGGTTTTACCGTGATCTAATCCGCGACGAATTGTTGTGTCCGTAAACCTATAAACAGTTGCACCACCGCGACTTTCAATATCTCCAATAATTGCGAGCACTGCTGCAACTCCATGAACGAGTGGTCCTGGCGCAATTGCGGTGTTATCACTCTGAATAAGTATATGATCAACTG
>JAPOHK010000108.1 GCA_029979485.1 Candidatus Planktophila limnetica | reverse complement strand
CCTTGTAGATCTGCAAGACAGAACACCCTCGTATAGGTTAACAAAGGGAAAACAATGTTTAACGATAAAGTAATAAACACATAAACATCTAATAAGCATCCAGCCGCATAGTGCATCCAACCGTTACTCTAGGGGCATGAACATCAGAGCCATTCGCGGAGCTACGCAGGTGAGCAGTAATGATGCTGCAATTATTGGCGAGGGATCTAAGGAACTTTTAAGTGCAATTTTGAAGGCGAATGACCTATCCGTAGAGGATGTGATTTCGGTCTTGCTTACCTCCACCGTAGATCTCAATGCCGCTTTTCCGGCTAGTGCGGCTCGAGATATCGGTTTTGCCAGTGTTCCGCTCTTGTGCGCTCAAGAAATCAATGTTCCTGATTCACTTCCCAGAACGATTCGGGTGATGCTGCACTGTCAAACAGAGCGCGCAATGAATCAGATTGAACATGTTTACCTTCACGGGGCCAGTGTTTTACGTAAAGATTTAGCTCAATAGGGGCTAAATCCATGGGTCTTTCTTCGGTCAAAATCGTAGGTTCTGGGCTTATCGGAACCTCCATAGGTTTAGCGCTTAGCCACAAGAATGTTGCAGTTCTTATGAGCGATTCGAACTTATCATCAGCATCTTTAGCGCAATCACTTGTCGATCCCAATCGAAATTTTAATGATACTCATGTATTCGATCTTGTGATCATTGCTGTTCCTCCATCATCCTTTTCTTCCGCTATTTCTAAAGAATTTGAACTCAATCCGTTATCCACATTTGTAGATATCTTGAGCATTAAAACTAAACCTCAAGTTGAAGTTGAAAGTATCCCGGGATTATCCGAACGATTTGTAGGTTCACACCCCATGGCAGGCCGCGAAGTATCGGGAGCGCAATCAGCCAGAGGAGATTTGTTTATCGGTCGATCATGGATCGTGTGCCCAAGTTCGCATGCATCAGAGAAATCCGTGGAGTTGGTTAAAGAGTTAATTCATATATGCGGTGGGGTAACGGTGATGATGGGTTCGGTGGAGCACGATCAAGCGATGGCTCTTGTTTCCCATGCACCTCAAGTTTTGGCCAGTCTCGTCGCATCAACTTTGAAGGATCACAATCCGCAATGGTTTGACTTGATTGGACAGGGTTTCAGAGATCTCACGCGAATTGCTGATTCAGATGCGCAATTATGGAGCGAAATCTTGAGTGAAAATGCTCGAAATATTCGTGAAATTCTCGCAGCGCTGCGAACCAATATCGAAATTATCGAAGAGAAATTGGGTGACCAAAGATTTGCCCAGGAAATCATTCAAGCAGGTAACACTGGACGTGCATTGATTCCTGGAAAACATGGAGGCGCGGCTAGTAAATATATTTATCTACATATTGTTATAGATGACAAAGCAGGACAGCTTGCGGCTATTTTTAATGATTGCGCAAGCGCTGATGTGAATATCGAAGATGTTGCCATTGAACATACTCCCGGTCAAAACACTGGTTTAGTAACGTTATCGATTTTAGATGCCAAAAAGGCTGCATTGCTTGAAGAATTTTTGACTAAACAGGGCTGGAAAGTACATTTAACGAGTAAATAACTTTCTTTATTAGCCGTAGAATTAAGCCATGGGAATCGTTGTAGCAATAGATGGTCCCAGTGGAGCCGGCAAATCTAGTACGGCTAAATTAATCGCTCATCGTGCGGGCTGGAATTACTTGGATACTGGTGCGTTGTACCGTGGAGTTACATGGTTAAGTTTGGAAAAAAACGAACAAGATCCAAGTAAATTATTGCAACTATTGAAAACATTTCCCTTGAAATTTAATTGCGATCCGCAGAGCCCGCAACTCTTCGTTGGAGATACCAATGTTAATGAATCTATCCGTTCGATCGAAGTCACAGAACGTGTTAGTCATATCGCTGCAATTCCTGAAATCAGGCATGAACTTTTAGGTATTCAACGTCTGTACATTAAAAGCGCTCCTCGTGGAATTGTTGTAGAAGGTAGAGACATAGGAAGTGTGGTTGCGCCAGAATCACCACTAAAACTCTATTTAACCGCTGATTTACAAGCTCGAGCATTGCGCAGAGAAGCTGAAGTAAGTGGTGTTTCTACTGTGGAAGTAAAGAACTCTTTAGATGGCAGAGATCTCATTGATTCGACACGAAAAGTTTCTCCATTGGCAATGGCATCAGATGCAGTCTTCATTGATTCAACACTTCTGAATCTAGAGGAAACTGTCGAACGTATATGGGAGTTACTACGAGAAAGAAATTTACTCGGCTTACCTATAGTTGGCATTCTTGGAAGACCAAATGTTGGAAAATCAACATTAATAAATCGATTTATAGGTAGACGTGAAGCAATTGTTGAAGATACTCCCGGAGTAACTCGTGATCGAGTTCAGTATGAATGCGAATGGGGCGGAAGACGTTTCATCGTAATGGATACAGGTGGTTGGGAATCAAAGCCTGATGGTATTTCTGTTCAAGTAAGTGCCGGCGCCGAACTAGCAATGGAACAATCAGATGTACTTTGTTTTGTCGTTGACGCACAAATAGGAGCTCTAGACGAAGATGATGTATTGGTACAAGAGCTCCGTAAAGCTAAAAAACCAATTTTGTTGATCGCTAATAAGGTCGATAGCGAACGCGAAGAATCCGATGCTCATTCGCTATGGAATCTAGGACTTGGAGAGCCATTTTTCGTATCAGCACTGCACGGACGTGGTAGCGGAGATCTCTTGGATAAAGTGGTTTCACATCTACCAGAAGTTGGTAGAGCGCAGGTGCAAGATGGTTATCGTCGCGTCGCACTCATCGGAAGACCAAATGTCGGAAAATCTTCTCTATTAAATGCATTAGCTGGTGAAGAGCGTTCTATTGTTTCTGAAGTAGCAGGAACAACACGAGATCCAGTGGATGAATTGATTACTTTCGGAGGTTCAACTTGGAGGTTCATCGACACTGCTGGTTTGCGAAAACGTGCTAACCAAGCCAGTGGAACTGATTACTATGCCTCGCTTCGAACACAAGCAGCCTTAGAGAGGTGTGAGGTTGCTGTTGTGGTTCTAGACGCAAGTGAGCCAATCTCTGAGCAAGATTTACGAATTATCACGATGGCTGAAGAAGCTGGCAAAGCCATGATCATTGTGATGAATAAATGGGACTTAGTGGATGAGGATCGTCGCGATCAATTGGATAGAGAAATCGATAGACATCTTGACCAAGTTGAATGGGCGCAACGAGTAAACGTTGCCGCGAAAACAGGTTGGCACAGAGATCGTTTAGCCCCAGCACTGCGCACCGCTATTGACTCTTGGGAAAAACGAGTTCCTACTTCGAAACTTAATTCGTTCTTAGGTGCCTTAATCGGGGCAACACCACCTCCTGTCCGTGGTGGTAAACAACCCAAGATTTTCTACGCAACCCAAGCAGGTATTGCACCGCCGAAATTTGTGGTTTTCTCAAGTGGATGGATTGAAGCCTCCTATCGCCGATTTATTGAACGCCGCCTTCGTGAGGAGTTCTCATTTCCCGGCACTCCGGTGCAGGTTGCTATTCGCGTGAAAGAACGCGACAAAAGTTAGAAAATTGGAATGAATAAAAATATCAACGTACCAAACGCCTTAAGCATTTTGCGTTTACTCGGAGTACCTGTCTTTATCTACTTCGCACTCATTACAAAACAAGACATAATCGCGATATTGGTTTTGATGCTAGCGGGAATTACCGATTATTTGGATGGCAAGTTGGCACGAGCATGGAAACAAACTTCTGCCTTTGGTGCGATGCTAGATCCAGCGGCTGATCGCATTTATATTCTGGCAACTCTCATTACTCTCTATGTTAGAGATGCTATTTCCTTGTGGGTTCT
>JAPOHK010000051.1 GCA_029979485.1 Candidatus Planktophila limnetica | reverse complement strand
TGTCGATGTTGCTGCCGATCGCAGTTGCACACAATTAGTCTTCGGTGGTTCTACAACAGTTCATTCAGCAGTTAATACACCAACTGCGGTTATCACTGTTCGACCAAACTCTGTTGAGGCAAGTACTGCTACATCTTCTCCTGCGGTAGAAACTGCTGCAATAACAATTGCAGATCATGCAAAGAGCGCAACGATTACATCCTCACAACCACCTGTTAAGGGTGGCCGACCAGAATTAACTGAAGCAAACATCGTTGTCTCTGGTGGTCGCGGCACTGATGGAAACTTTGCACCTGTTGAAGCTTTTGCAGACGAACTCGGCGCAGCAGTTGGAGCATCTCGCGCTGCAACTGATGCTGGTTGGTATCCGCATTCACATCAAGTTGGCCAAACAGGAAAAACTGTAAGTCCGCAGCTATACGTTGCATGTGTAATTTCTGGAGCGATTCAACATCGCGCAGGTATGCAAACTAGCAAGACAATCGTTGTGGTCAATAAAGATCCAGAAGCCCCACTCTTTGAAATCGCAGATTTCGGCGTTATCGGCGATCTATTCGCTGTGCTGCCACAGGCTACGCAAGGCGTGCACGCTCGTAAGTCCTAGACTTACACCCATGTCTGGCATCTATCTCGATCATGCGGCAACTACGCCCATGCTCGAAAACGCAATTGCTGCTATGGATGCACAACTGCGCACACTTGGCAATCCATCTAGTTTGCATACGCAAGGGCGCCATACTCGAAAAGATGTAGAAGATGCTCGAGAAATTTTGGCTAAAGAATTAGATTGCTTAGCATCTGAAATTATCTTTACAGCCTCTGGAACCGAAGCAAATAACACGGCGATCAAAGGTATTTACTGGCAACAAAAAGCATTAGGTAAGAACGTCGTAGTTATTTCCGCGATTGAACACCACGCAACACTTGATCCTGCACAGTGGTTGGCCGAGCACGAAGGCGCCGAAGTTATTTATGCACCAGTGACTAAAGATGGTGTTGTAGATCTAGTTTTTCTACGCAATTTAGTTGCTAAGCGGGGTTCTGAAATCGCATTGATTTCTATCATGCACGCAAATAACGAAACCGGGGCGATACAGCCAATTGCCGAGATCGTAAAAATTGCTGGCAACATTGCGGTACATACAGATGCAGCGCAAAGCTTTAAGAAAATCCCACTCTCTTTTAAATCACTCGGTGTTATGGCGCTCTCAATTAGCGCGCACAAAATCGGTGGACCACTTGGTATTGGGGTGCTTGTATTGCGTCGCGGAGTTGAAATCCCTGCATTGCTGCACGGCGGGGGACAAGAGCGCGAAATTAGAAGCGGAACACTTAATGCACCAGCGATTGTGGCACTTGCAACCGCAGCGCAAGATAAGTCATATGACGCAACCGCGATTGCAAAGATTCGTGATGATTTTGCAGCACGAGTCACTCAAGTTGTTCCAGGTTCATTTGTAAATGCAATAAATGCAGAAAGATTACCCGGAATTGTTAACGTAACTTTTCCCGGAACACAGAGCGATACATTGTTATTGCTGATGGATGGCGAAAAAGTTTCATGTTCAACAGGTTCTGCTTGCAGCGCCGGAGTGCACCGACCAAGTCATGTATTAATGGCGATGGGACACGATGAAATAAGTGCGATGTCATCACTTCGTTTTTCATTTGGCCGAACATCAACACAAGCAGATTGCGATGGCGCACTTGCTGTATTGCCATCCGTAATTACTCGTGGCAGAGCGGCCAGTGGCGTATGAAACTAATTGCAGCCATGAGCGGTGGCGTTGACTCTGCAGTAGCAGCAGCGCGCGCAGTAGAAGCAGGTCACGATGTAATTGGTGTGCACTTAGCGCTTTCATCAAACCCACAGAAATATCGTTCTGGTGCACGTGGATGTTGCACAATCGAAGATTCACACGATGCACGTCGAGCCGCAGATGTCATCGGCATTCCTTTTTATATCTGGGATATGGCCGAAGAATTTCACGATGGCGTTGTCGAAGATTTCTTAAGTGAATACGCAGCTGGTCGTACACCTAATCCTTGTTTGCGCTGTAATGAAAAAATTAAGTTTGCAGCGGTTTTAGATCGCGCACGAGCAATGGGCTTTGATGGTGTTGTTACTGGACACTATGCGCGCACCGAAATCGGGCCACATGGCAAGACTCTTCATCGCGCTGTTGATCACAGCAAAGATCAGTCATATGTCTTATCAGTACTAACCATTGAACAAATCAATGGCGCGATATTTCCACTGGGAGATACAACGAAGGTGGATATTCGAAAAGAAGCAGAAGAGCGTGGACTAGCAGTTGCACAAAAGCCAGATAGTCATGACATTTGTTTTGTTCCATCCGGTGATAACGCAGGTTGGTTGCGCGATCGATTGGGCAGCGAAGTGGGACCAATCGTTGATCAAGATGGCACAAAAATTGGCGAACATAAAGGCGCATACACATACACAATTGGTCAACGAAAAGGTTTAGGGCTAACTGTTCCAACGGCTGATGGTTCGCCGCGATTTGTTTTAAAAATCGAACCTGTAACAAACACAGTTGTTGTTGGATCCCGCGAAGAGTTAGCGATTTCACTTATGAAGGGTGAGCGCCCTGTTTGGTGTGGACCAGCAGTAGATAGCGAACACAAACGCGGATTTGTTCAGGTGCGCGCACATGGTGCGGCTCTGCCATGTACTTATTACTTTAATGACACCTTGCTAGTTGCCGAGTTAGATGAGCCTCTTCTCGGTCTTGCAACTGGGCAAGCAATGGTTATCTACGATGGTGATCGTGTTGTTGGATCTGCAACTATTTGTGAGACAGCATGACATCAATTGCTCGCCACAGAATTGATGAACTAACTAAAGAGATTCGCGATCACCAGTTTAGATATTACGTTTTAGATGATCCAAGTATTAGTGATGCGCAATTTGATGCTTTGTTAGTTGAGCTAAAGAAGCTAGAAGATGCCAATCCAGAATTGCGTGAACCGGATTCGCCAACTCTTGGAATCGGAGGGGGATTTTCAACAGGATTTGAACAGCGCGATCACATCGAAAAGATGATGAGCTTGGACAATGTTTTTGATGCAGAAGAACTCAACGGATGGTTTGATCGCGTAGAAAAAGAAGCGAAGGTTCCAACTTATTTGTGCGAACTTAAAGTAGATGGGCTTGCCATTAACCTAAAGTACGAAAACGGCGAATTAGTAAGCGCACTTACTCGCGGCAACGGTGTTACAGGCGAAGATGTAACGCTGAATGTAAAGACTATTAAAGGATTACCACACACACTTAAAGGAAAAAAGATTCCGGCTCTTATCGAAGTGCGCGGAGAAGTCTTCTTTCCACTAGCTGCATTTGCCGAACTTAATGATTCACTCGAAGAAGCAGGCAAATCACTCTTTGCTAATCCCCGAAATGCTGCTGCGGGTTCTCTTCGCCAAAAAGATCCGCGCGTAACTGCTTCTCGCCCATTGAGCATTGTTGTTCATGGAATTGGCGCACGCGCAGGAATAGATTTTGATTCACAGAGTAAGGCTTACGAATTATTGGCAGACCTTGGTTTGCCAACGAGTAATCGATTTAAAGTCTGTGGTTCACGAGCAGAAGTGCAGAAATACATTGATTATTACCAAGAACATCGTCACGACGTCGAACACGATATTGATGGCGTTGTAATCAAAGTTGATTCGATCGCCGAACAGAGTGCACTTGGCTTTACATCTCGCGCACCAAAGTGGGCTATTGCCTTTAAGTATCCACCTGAAGAAGTAACAACAAAGTTGATAGATATTAAAGTGAGCGTTGGTCGCACGGGTCGCGTCACACCATTTGCATTTATGGAACCAGTAAAAGTTGCTGGTTCAACGGTGACAAATGCAACGCTTCATAACGCTGAAGAGATCACTCGCAAAGGTGTATTAATTGGCGACGTCGTTGTGATTCGCAAAGCAGGAGATGTAATCCCTGAAGTACTTGGTCCAGTTATTGCCCAGCGCACTGGAAAAGAAAAGGCGTTCGTTATGCCAACCAAGTGTCCAGAATGTGGATCTGCGCTTCGCGCGATTACAGAAGGCGATGTAGATATTCGCTGTCCAAATACACAGAGCTGCCCGGCACAGTTGCGCGAACGTATTTATTACATCGGTTCACGCGCAGCACTCGATATTGATGTTCTAGGGTATGAAGCAGCTGTTGCATTACTTGATGCCAAAATTATTACAGATGAATCTGATCTCTTTGATATTACAAAAGAGAAGTTAATGACTTCAGAGTTCTTCACGAAAAAAGATGGTGAAGCCGGTGCCAACGTTGAAAAACTATTGGCAGCACTCGAAGGAGCCAAAACTCGACCATTATGGCGAATTCTTGTTGCACTCTCTATTCGCCACGTTGGTCCTACTGCGGCGCAAGCACTTGCTACAAACTTTGGTTCTATGAAAGCGATCTCGCAAGCAAGCGCCGAAGAGCTAGCAAGTATTGATGGAGTTGGCGAGACAATCGCACAATCGATCACAGATTGGTTTGGCGTTAATTGGCACCGAGCAATTATTACTAAGTGGGAAAAAGCTGGCGTTGTTATGGTCGCGCAAGCTGCACCACAGTCGCCACAAACTTTGGCAGGACTAACTTTTGTTGTTACTGGTGGCCTCGAATCATTTACTCGCGATTCGATAGCCGAAACAATTGTTGCCCACGGTGGAAAAGCTGCATCATCTGTATCTAAGAAAACAGATTATGTATTAGTTGGAAGCGATCCTGGTTCGAAGTTAGCCAAGGCCACAGAACTAGGCGTGCCTGTAATTGATGAGACTCGCTTTAAGCAGATCCTTAGCGGTAATATCTAGCCATGATTTCACTTGCATCCGAAAAGCTTCGCGAACTTCCAGCGCCACCAATTTTCTTTGGCCTCTTCGCATTCGGTGTTCTATCTCTGCTTCTGTACTTAGTACTACGCCTCGACAGAGACTAATTTGAGACGGATTGGCATTTACGGCGGAACTTTTGATCCGATCCATAACGGTCACCTGCACGTCATCACGCAACTAATAACACGTTCTCTCGTTGATCAATTAATTCTTATTCCAGCAGGTTCTCCTTGGTTGCGTGAGAGTGCACCACTTGCACCAGGTCTAAATCGTTTAGCAATGTGTGAATTAGCACTATCTGATTTACCAGATTCAATCGGTGGGCAAGTAGAAGTAAGTGATGCAGAAATTAATCGCTCAGGTCCTACTTACACAATTGATACAGTTCTAGAAATTAAGAAATCACACCCAGATGATGCACTTGTGCTGGTTGTGGGTACCGATGCCTATGCGCAATTTGATAAATGGCATCGCCACGAAGAATTGGCTAAGTTAGTGGAAATAATCGTTATTGATCGTCCCGAATTTCCGGGTGCATCAACTCTCGATATCGGAGCTCTCAACGTTTCAGCAACTGCTGTACGAAGTGGTCATACCGAACTAGTACCGGATTCTGTTGCAACATATATAAAGGAGAGCGGCCTGTATGCCAGCAAGTAAGAGCGTTATTGAATTAACGCAAGTAGCTGCACGAGCCATCGCCGAAAAACTCGGCACAGACATGGTCGCTCTAGATCTTTCTGACCAACTTGTTCTCAGTGAAGTCTTCTTAATCGCAACTGGTGGAAACGTTCGCCAAGTAGATTCGATTGCAGATTTCGTAGAAGAAAAACTCCGTGAGATCGGTGAAAAACCTGCACGTCGCGAAGGCACAGAAGAGTGGGTACTTCTTGATTACTCAGATTTAGTTGTCCATATTCAGAGCACAGCACTTCGTAATTACTACATGCTCGATCGTTTATGGAATGACTGCCCACGCATTGAACTCGATATCGTCCGCGAAGAAATTGCACGTTAATGAGTAACCGCGTACTTCTGTGGCGCCACGGCCAAACTGATTGGAACGTTGCGAACCGTTTTCAAGGACACTCAGATATACCGCTCAATGATGTGGGCAAAGCTCAAGCAAAACACGCAGCACAAGTATTAGCAGGCATGAAGCCAACAATGATTATTTCTAGTGATTTAGAGCGTGCGCGTTTTACTGCGCAAGAACTCGCAGATTTAGTAAACCTCAAAGTCAGCGTCACGCCTTTATTGCGCGAAACAAATGGTGGGCAATGGGAAGGTAAGACCGGTGCACAAAATCGCGCGGATGACTTTGAAAACTTCGTGCGGTGGATTGACGGAGAAGATCACCCAGCTGGAACAACTGGTGAGCGCCGAAGCGAAGTTGCTGCGCGCGCAACAAAGGCCATCAACGAAGCGCTTGCAGGAAAAGATGATCAACTATTAGTTGTCACAACACATGGTGGAACAGCGCGCTGCTTACTCGGACATTTATTGCAACTACCAATTTCACATTGGGGTGTCATCGGCGGACTATCAAATGCTTCATGGTCAATCGTGCAAACAAATCCACGTGGTTGGCATTTAGTAGAACACAACGCAGGTTCTATTCCTGAACCAGTATTTGGTGAAGAGTCCGGTGCACCTGCAATGCCCGACTGGGTGAAGTAAGGTTCGACTACGGGGCTATGGCGCAGCTGGTAGCGCAC
>JAPOHK010000027.1 GCA_029979485.1 Candidatus Planktophila limnetica | reverse complement strand
CATGGTGAATACACGGCAGATGATTGGGGCCGTGCAAGTTCGAGCATAAATTATGAGATAGTTACGCGAATTGGTCCACGTGTGCCTAGAATCTATGAACCTCATGTCTACTGATACCACACTCCTAGCGATTAACGGTCTCACCGTTTCTTTTGGTGGATTGCGCGCACTTAGCAATGTTGCATTAGAAGTTAAACCAGGTGAAGTCGTCGGACTTATTGGTCCAAATGGCGCAGGCAAGACAACTGCATTTAATGCAATTTGTGGACTTGTCAAACCTGATGCAGGTGAGTTATTTCTAAATGGTCAGAAACATGCATGGCCACAAACTGACCAGTTAACAGAACTCGGAATTGCAAGAACTTTGCAAGGTGTCGGTCTATTTGGCGATCTTACGGTTTTAGAGAACGTCATGATTGGCGCTCAAAAATTTAGTCATTCAGGATTGATTTCGGCAGCATTCGGTCGGAGTAGTAAAGACGAAAAAGTTTTGCGTGAGCGCGCACAAACAGCACTCGAGCGCGTATATGCAACGGGAATTGCTAATCGCCGAGCAGATACACTTTCGTATCCCGATACAAAACGTGTAGCAATTGCACGCGCACTTGTTAGCGAACCAAAGATTTTAATGTTGGACGAACCAGCAGGTGGACTCGGTCAGCAAGATATTGAATGGATGAATTCACTCATCAGAAATCTCACAGCACAGATGTCAGTTCTAATAGTTGAACACCACATGGATGTTGTTATGTCAGTGTGTGATCGTCTCTACGTTCTTAACTTCGGTGAAGTAATTTCTAGTGGAGCAGTCGAAGTCGTACGGCGCGATCCTGCTGTGATTGCTGCGTATTTGGGTGCATCGAAGGTCAACTCATGAGTCTTGTCGTAAGCAATCTCAGCGTTGATCACGGGGCTATTCGAGCCATCTCAGGAGTTTCATTCACGGTTGAAAGTGGCGAAATTGCAGCGGTAATTGGTTCAAATGGAGCTGGAAAAACAACACTACTGCGCACACTTTCAGGTCTAAAAAGCGCATCTCATGGAAGTGCTCAATGGAATAACCACGACTTGTTCTCAGTAAAACCAGAATTCAATGTTCGCCACGGAATCGCACACGTTGGTGAAGGTAAATCTGTCATTGCAGAGCTAAGCGTTGAAGAAAATCTGCATCTTGGCGCAATTTGGCGCAAAAATAAAAAAGAGATGAAATCTACACAGTTAGATGTCATCGAACTCTTTCCAATTCTTGGTGAACGCATTAAACAACGTGCAGACACTCTTTCTGGAGGTGAACGTCAGATGCTGGCCATTGGCCGAGCGCTAATGGCTAAACCACAACTCTTATTATTAGATGAACCATCTCTTGGCTTAGCACCATTAGTAATTGAGCAGATTTTTCAAACAATTAAGTCATTGCGCGATCAAATGGCTCTGACTGTTGTGTTAGTTGAACAAAATGCTCTCGGTGCACTCGAAATCGCAGATACGGGCATTGCACTAAATTTAGGTAAAGTAGTCGTCGCGGGTAGCGCGCAATCTCTGCTCAATGACCCAGCCGTGCGCGCGGCTTATCTGGGGTACTAGTTATGTATAAATTTATTAGCTCATTACTAATCGGTCTATCCCTCGGCGCTATCTATAGCTTGATGTCTATTTCTTTGGTGTTGGTCTGGCGATCAACTCGAGTTGTTAATTTCGCACAAGCAGGCCAAGCAATCGTTTCGACATATATTGCTTACGAAGTAGTAAATCGCACTGGTTCTTTCTGGCTTGCATTTTTTGTAGCAATTCTTGCAGGTGCGTTGTTATGTGCAATAGTCGACCGCTACTTTATGCGCCCACTCTTTAAACGAGTTACCTCAGGTCCAATTGTTGCAATCGCTCCAGTTGTGGCAACACTTGGACTTCTGGGAGTTTTGCGTGCGGTGGTCGGATTTGTGTGGGGCGTCGAACTCAAACCAATTGCTGCGCCAGTTTCTTTAGATGGTTACAGTCTTGGCTCAGAGGTACTGCCATTTGCACCTTATAACGCACTTGTTATCGTTGTTGTTGCAGTCGTATTGATAGCGCTTTCGCTCTTGTTCCAAAAAACTAATTTAGGATTATCTCTTCGTGCATCTGCGTATTCACCAGAAATCGCACGACTCTCGGGCATTCGAGTAAATGAGATTAGAACACTGGGTTGGGCAATTGCAGGAGCAGCTGGCGCAATTGCAGGAATCTTGGCAACACCAACTTCTTATTTATCACCTAACTCTCTAGACATTCTTCTTGTCTTTGGATTTGCCGCGGCAGTAATCGGTGGATTAGAAAGCATGGTCGGTGCCGTTGTTGGTGGATTGGTTTTAGGTCTTGGAGTTACATTTGTTTCAAATTACGTCAGCACTTCACTGATTTTCCCAACTGCATTTGTATTCCTGATTGTTATTTTGCTCGTTCGACCTTCTGGAATTGTCTCTGGAAAGAGGAGTCGCCGTGCGTAAACGTTTACTCCTCTTTATTGCACTCGGTTGGGTGCTCTTATTAATCGGTGATCGCGTCGATGAATTACGTGTGTATCAAGGTGCATCAATCGCGGTCTATGTCATTGCAATTGGTTCAATCATTTTGCTGACTGGATACTCAGGACAAATTTCTCTTGGACACGGCGCGCTTATGGCATTTGGTGGATATGTCGCTGCTCTGTGTGTTGCAAATGCGTCATTGCCTTTGTGGTTTGCATTCGTTATGGCAGCACTCGTTACAGGAATCTTCGGCGGCATTCTTGGTTTTGCAGCAGCACGTTTATCAGGCCCGTATCTTGCGGGAACAACACTTGCGCTAGCAGTTGGTCTACCATCACTTGCAAATCAATTTTCAATATTGGGCGGTGAACAAGGAATTTATTTAGATCCTGGTTTGCCACCTGCAAGTTTGGGAGAGAGTTTTTCTCAGTACAAGTGGTTCTTCTGGATTACAACTCTTGCTGCATTAATTACGATGTTTTGGTTAGCAAACATTTTGCAATCTAAATATGGACGCACATGGCGAGCTCTTCGCAGCAACGATGTCGCCGCCCAGCTCTGTGGGGTCCATACCGGTCGCCAGAAGGTTCTGGCCTTTTCCCTCAGCTCTGGACTGGCTGGACTGGCTGGAGCCCTGCTTGTACTGACCATAAGCACCGTTTCCCCCTCCGCTTTCCCCCTATCTCTCTCATTTGCGCTGGTGACAGGCGCCGTTGTCTCTGGCATTTATGACCTAAAAGGTGTGATGCTAGGGGCAGTGATCTTGGTGATAATCCCTGAGGTTGCCGATTCGGTTGCGAGCCGTTTTGGTGACTCATTGAAAATTACCTCGACCTTGCCAGGATTGTTGGTGAGTGCACTACTTATTCTTGCGGTTCTATTCACACCGAATGGACCGGGAGAAAAGTTGCATCATCTGCGTCACAAACGCAAAACACATTCTGGCTAAACAAACCCTCAGCATCCTCAATGGAAGGACTTACATGATCAGAAACACTCCTAAGAAACGAGCTTTGTTCGTTTCTGCGGTGATTGCGGCAGGAGCAATGGCGTTATCAACAATGCCAGCACAAGCTGCGAGCCAACCAGGTATCACAAGTACCGAAATTAAGCTTGGAATTACATCGCCACTGTCCGGAAAAGTTGCAGCTGTTTACGGCAAAATTCCTGGCGCGATGAAAGCGTATTTCTCTCACGTCAATGACAACGGTGGAGTTTACGGACGCAAGATCAATCTGATTTCAAAAGATGACGCTTACGTTCCAACTCTTGCAGTCAAGGCGACAAACGATCTGATCATGAAAGATAAAGTTTTCGCGATCGTTGGAGCACTTGGTACTGCAAATCACCTTGCAGCACTTCGTTCTGCCAACCTCAGCGGTCGTGGCGTTCCAGATTTATTTGTGAACACAGGATTTAGCGGTTTCGCAGATAAGGCTAAGTACAAGACCACATTTGCTGTGCTTCCTTCATACGTAATGGAAGCAAAGATCATGGCCAAGTACATCGATGACAATTACAAGGGCAAGAAAGTTGCACTTATTGTTCAAGATGATGACTTCGGTCTAGATGCTGTTGCAGGTTTTGCAACTGCAGGCCTTAAGCCAGAAGTAACAATCAAGTTCCCAACAGGTGCTGACTCATTGGCAGCGGCTCAGGGCTGGATTACAGGAAAGCTAAAGCCAGCAAATATTGATATCGCAATCATCTTTGCAACAACTACAACATCAGCCGCAGTTCTCGGTGCAGCAGCAGGTCTGCAATACCGTCCAACAGTTGGCTGGATGCTCGGTTCAGTTGGTGGCGATTCAAACACCCTTAGAGCTGGTGGAGTTCCACTAGCAATTCTTAACGGTGCAATTGGAACAAGCTTCGCACCAGACCCATCTGATGCAACTGATGAATACGTAAACTTCTTCAAGGGCATTTACGCGAAGTACGTACCAGGATCAACATTTGATCTCACAGTACTTCAGGGCATGAACTCAGCAATGCTTACAGTTCAAGCACTCCGTGCAGCAGGCAAGAACCCAACACGCGATGGCCTTATTAAGGCAATCGAAACTAAGGGTGCAAAGTTTGCAAGCGCTGGATTTACACCGCTTAAGTATTCACCTAGTTCACACGTCGGTTACTCCGGCTACTGGATTGGTAAGTACTCAGCAACAGGTTCACTACAACCAATCGATGGCAAGAGAGTTCTTTACACAACTGATTCCGGTTCGGGACCAGTTGTCTCTGCAACGATTTCACGTGCACCACTTCCTACTAACGGATTGCCAACAAACTCATGAGGAACTTAACTATGAAGAAATCACGCTTCGCAGCACTAGCTGTTGCAGCATCTCTCGTAACAATGTCAGCAGTTGCAATTGCACCTGCCGCACACGCTTCATCATGTGATGCAGAGCAAACTTCAAATGGTCTCTATGTTGAAGTGTGTAAAGGTAAAACATCAGATGGTGCCAATTTTGAATACCGCACCAACACTGAAAACTTCAACGGAACTGTGTACCTCTGGTCACACGGATATCGTTATGCAGTAAACCTTCCTGCAGGTATTCAGCCTCCAGGAGGCACAACCCCATACATTGTTGATATGAGTGCAGAAGTTGGTCCATCAACCTATGTTGTAAACCAACTCCTTGCAGCTGGTTATGCCGTTGCAGGTTCGGGCTTTGACACTCAAGGCTGGACGGTTGGATCTGCAGTAAAGACAAACGTTGAACTTATCGGAATCCTTAAGTCAGAACTTCCTGACACAAAGGGAGTTATCGCATGGGGTGCATCAATGGGTGGCTTTATTACTCAAGCACTTGCAGAACGTTTTCCTAAGTTAATCAAATCAGCGGCACCAATTTGTACTGCTGCAGGAAACGTAAATGCAGAACTTACGTATGCCGGAGATCTCCTATGGGGAATGAAGACATTCTTTGATCCAAGCATCACAGTCAGCGGTTATGCCGATGGTCCAGCTGGTGTTGGACAAGCTGCATTAAATCTAGGAAAGGTTGCTGCTGTGCTTCGTCACATCGGCGGAACAATCCTAGAAACCGATACTGCGAAGACATGGCCAGCAACATCACCAATGCCAGCATCTATTAAGGCGATTCCTGCCCGTAGTGCGTTGACACTTATTGGTTTGATGGCTGGTGTTCCAACTCAGAGCCAACACTTTGATGGTTCATCATTTCCTGGAGTAGAAACAGCGTTCGCACTTGCACTTGCACCTGCACTTGGAATCGCTGAAAACGCAGGTTATGCAGCCGGACTTGGAATCTTTGCAACCCTTGATCTAGAGCGTCGTGTAGGTGGAGCTTTCTACGACAACACAACCACAGATTACGCAGCACGTATCGCAGATGAGCGCGCAAGCTTTAACGTCGCACTCAGCGGTAATAGCGCAATCGATGGAATGCTCTCAATTTTGAGCTCACCATATGGAAAGCGCATAACAGCAAGTGATAAAGGCCTTAATGGACTAATGGCCCAAGTTGCTCACAAGGGCAAAGCACTAGTACCAACAATCACAATGACTGGTACTGCTGACATGATCACACCAGCAGGTAATTCACAGTGGCTTACAAATAAGAACCTCAAGAACACAAAGAAGTTCTTGCCACTCTGGGTTGTTACAGATGACAAGTGGACTCGATTCTCAGCAACTGGCTCACCTGATACAACCAGCACTGCATGGCCAAATGGAACTGGACACTGCCAGTTCTCATCTGATCAAGTACTAACTGTTGCCAAGTTGGCAGCAAGTGCGGCAAAGAAAGGTTCAGTTCCATCAGATGCTGCTGTTGAAAAAGCTGTAGCAAATGTGGATGGCCTACTCTTTGATCGTGAGTACTCGGTACCACTTCTTAAGTACTACCAGAAGTAATTTGTGAACTAAGAGAAGTAATAAACGGGGGTCTGGGCAACCAGGCCCCCGTTCTTCTTTTCATCTACTAATCTGTATTCATTATGATTATTCATTATGATTGAAATCTCCAGTGCCACAGAGATGCACAACTTGGGTGCAAAAATTGGTGCACAGTTAGAGAGCGGAGATTTGATTCTGCTCAACGGAGATTTAGGTGCATGTAAAACTGTTTTAGTTCAAGGCATCGCACAATCATTAGGTATTGAAGGCGTTACATCGCCAACCTTTGTTATTTCAAAGAGCTATCTGGGCTCTCTGCCCTTAATTCACGTGGATGTGTATCGGTTGTTAGATTCAGGTAAAGCCGCCTTGTTTCTTGATGATTTGGATTTAGATTCTGATCGCGAAAATTCGGTCACAGTAATTGAGTGGGGTGGAGCAGAGTCAGCTCGCCTCTCAGATCAACGTCTAGAAATCACTATTGATCGAAGCGATGAGGTTCGTCAGGTTTCCTTTAACTGCGTAGGCGATCGCTGGGCAGGTTTTTCCGTATGAGCGCGCAATTAGTTATCGATACTTCAACTTCACGAACTTCTGTTGGTTTAATTTCAAATAACAAAATTATTTGGTCAGAGCATGAAGATGGGGCAATAGCTCACGCAGAAGCGGTTCCGCGTTTAGTGAAAAAAGCACTTGCAACAGAAAATAATATTTCGGAAGTTATTGTCGGGATGGGACCAGGTCCATACACAGGATTGCGAGCAGGAATCTCATTTGCGCAAGCTTTTGCGTGGGCAAGAAGAATTGAATTGCGTGGGGTATGTTCACTCGATGCAATCGCATGCACCGCATCTGAGTACATTGCCGCAACTGATGCAAGGCGTAAAGAAATTTATTGGGCCTCTTATAAAGATGGAAAACGCATTGATGGTCCACACGTAACTCTTCCTGCAGAGGTAGAAGGAAAAGTCTTTGTCGGTGAAGGTGCACATAAATACGGTCTTGCTGATTTTGCTTCATATCCCGATGTTTCTGTCTTTGCGCAGTTACCAAAAGTAGATCAGCCCATGTATCTACGCCGGCCGGACGCAGTCCCAACTTCGGAGCGATGATGCAAATTTCATATCGCGAAGCAATGCCATTAGATCTTCCTGTTTTGGTTTCAATGGAGCGCACGTTGTTTTCAGATTCGCCATGGTCAATGGGCCAGTTTAAAGAAGAGTTTTCTGGAATTCCTAAGACTCGTTATTTTCTTGTGGCACTGGATTCAGAAAAACAAATAGTTGGTTATGCCGGTGTAATGGTTGTTTCATCCGGAGTAGACGCTGATGTTTTAACAGTTGCCGTATTGCCCGAAGCACGCAGGCAAGGGATAGCTCGTCACTTTATGGAATCACTTGAAAAGTGGGCACAAATGCGAGTAGCTCCATCCATGATGCTAGAAGTTGGAGTCAACAACTCCTCTGCAATCGCATTGTATGAATCACTTGGTTACTCAATTATTAATACGCGCAAGAATTACTACGGTCCGGGATTAGATGCTCACGTCATGAGAAAAGTGCTGCCATGAGCGAACCGTTAGTTTTAGGAATCGAAACATCCTGTGATGAAACCGCTATCGGTATTGTGCGTGGCCGCACATTGCTGGCAAATGAAATTGCGTCGAGCGTTCAAGAGCACGCACGATTTGGTGGAGTTGTTCCAGAAATTGCAAGCAGAGCTCATCTTGAGGCCATGATTCCTGCTCTAGATCGTGCCCTAAATGGCGCCAAAGTTTCACTCAAAGATATTGATGCAATTGCGGTTACTGCAGGTCCAGGATTAGTTGGAGCACTCTTAGTTGGAACATCAACTGCTACAGCCCTTGCACTTGCACTCGATAAGCCAATTTACGGAGTAAATCATTTAGCGGCCCATATTAGTGTTGATTACTTAACGCACTCTGAAACAATTGATCCAACTATTGCGTTGCTTGTAAGCGGTGGGCACTCTTCAATTTTGCAAGTTGAGGACATCACTTCATCGGTAAGATCTTTAGGATCAACAATGGATGACGCCGCTGGTGAAGCTTTTGACAAGATTGCGCGAGTGATGGGTCTAGGTTTTCCTGGAGGACCAGCCGTTGATAGCGAAGCAAAAAATGGGGATAACAGCGCAATTAATTTTCCACGCGGATTGACTCAAGCCGAAGATTGGCGCACACGTCCATACGATTTTTCATTCTCAGGTCTTAAGACAGCAGTTGCCAGATATTTAGAATCAACGTCGCAATACAAACGTGCAGATGTTGCAGCGTCTTTTCAAGAAGCAATTGTTGATGTGCTTTTACAAAAATCTTTAGCCGCATGCAAAGTAACTGGCATCGAATCTTTAGTGATAGCAGGGGGAGTTGCTGCTAATTCACGGTTGCGCCAGTTAGCCGAGCAGCGGTGTTCCGATGCCGGAATACGCCTTCGCATCCCATCTCCAATTTTGTGTACGGATAACGGGGCTATGGTTGCAGCCCTTGGATCCCTGATGAGCAGCGCCGGCCGAGCGGCTTCAGCCATTGATTTCAGTGCTACATCCAGCCTTGCCGTTACCTATGTGAGCGTTTAACCCTTTAATTTGCCTGCTGGGAAT
>JAPOHK010000124.1 GCA_029979485.1 Candidatus Planktophila limnetica | reverse complement strand
CTCACTATCTACAAGTTGTTGCAGATAAAACCGGTTCATTGATTTCAGCAAGTGCAAGATTCGGTGCGATGGTTGCCGGAGCACCTGATGAAATTAAGGAAACGCTCACAGTATTTTGCGAAAAAATTGGAATCGCATTTCAATTGGCAGATGACATTATTGATATTGCTAGCGACTCCGCTCAATCTGGAAAAACGCCAGGAACCGACCTACGTGAAGGTGTTCCTACTTTAGTAACACTCAACGTGATGCGATCTACGCGCAAAGAGGATAAAGAGCTGAAAAAGCTGGTCAGCGCACCTATTAAGGATGAGAAAAAGGTTGCTCAAGTATTACGTGAACTTCGATCTCACCCGGCACTTGCTGAGTCACGTGAACAACTAGATCAAGTAGCAAAAGAGGCGCGTGCTGCTTTAGGGCCGCTTCCAGTCAACGATGTCACTGGAGCGCTTTTTTCATTGTGCGATGCGATTGTCAATCGCTCTACTTGAGCGAACCAAATCCGTTCCAAGCGCAAAGAGCGCTAACCAAATCACAACAAATCCAAACCAGCGTGCAGAAGACATTTCTTCATGGCGGACCCACACGCCAATAATGAAAGTGATTGTTGGAGTGATGTATTGCAGCAGCCCGATTGTGCTGTAGGGGAGTCTGGTAGTTGCTCCATTAAAGAGAAGTAATGGAATTGCTGTTACCGCACCAGCACAGATAAGTAGTGTTGTTAGTAAGAAGCCATGGCCAAATTGCCCGGTGCCATTATTTCCTAGGTACACAAGGTAAAAACCATAGGGAATAAGAGAGAGCAAGGTTTCGATAGTAAGACCTTCAAGCGCTCCCAGATTTAATTTTTTCTTGATAAATCCATATAAACCCCATGAAACTGCGAGTGAAATTGCAATCCACGGTAAGCGACCATAATCAATCGTCAGAATTGTTACTCCGATCGCACCGAGCCCAACTGCAACCCATTGAGCTTTTCGTAACTTTTCATGGAGCAGAAAGACTCCAAGTCCAATAATGATGAGTGGGTTGATGTAATAACCAAGCGCTGCTTCAACAACATGTCCATTATTGGTAGCCCAGATGTAGGTAATCCAGTTAATAGAGATCAATGAAGTTGTGGCAAATAATCCAGCTAGAGTTTTTGAATTGCGCATTACTGCGAGCGTTGAAGCTAATTGCCTAGTGAGAGCAAGAACAATCACACAGAATACGAGGGTCCACACTGCGCGATGAGAAACTATTTCGAGAGGATTAGCAGGTTCGAGTAATGGCCAGTACAAAGGAAAGAGCCCCCCCAAAATGTAGGAGCTAAAACCAAATATTAGGCCGAGTGAGTACTCGTTTCGATGCTTTAGCACTTATCGATAATTGACGAATTGAACAGCGAAATCAAATTTACCGTTCTTGATTAGTTCAATGGATGCTTGTAGGTCATCGCGACTCTTAGAGGAGACTCGTAGTTCATCACCCTGGATTTGAGACTTTACTGACTTTGGACCTTCATCACGTAATAATTTGGCAATCTTCTTGGCATTCTCGGTAGAGATTCCTTCTTTGAGAGAGCAGCCAATTTTGTAAATTTTTCCAGATAACTGTGGTTCGCCAGCATCTAAGTGCTTCAAAGAGACTCCACGTTTAATCATCTTATCTTTCACAACTTCAAGAGCGGCTTTGGCACGTTCTTCGGTATTGGCCTCGATGGCCAATTTATCTCCAGAGAGTTCAATTTTTGCACCAGTATTTTTAAAATCAAAACGAGTATCAATTTCGCGAGAAGCTTGGTTGATTGCGTTATCGAGTTCCATGCGATCGATTTTTGAAACTACATCGAAACTGCTGTCAGCCACCGTAAACTCCTTCAATAAGATTAATTAATTGGAAGTATTTTAATAGCGCTCATTCTAGGGTAATTTGTGCGTGTGATTCGCAGTCGTCGTAGATTCCCCAGTCTGCCGTATTTCTGGTCACTCATTGACTGGTCTCTTCCTTCTTGGGGCCGCTACTCATCACAACTGGCCAAAGCGCAGAATGTTTTCGATATTGCAGCAATTGCCAAGAAGAGAACTCCAAAAGTGGTCTTTGATTATGTCGAAGGATCGGCAGTTGATGAAGTTGCCTATGACCGTACCCGGGATGCGTTATCAAGAATTGAAATCAACTCACATGTATTGCGCGATGTATCAAATATTGACACTTCTACAACTATTTTGGGCAAGAAAGTTGATCTACCAATTTGTTTTGCGCCAACTGGATATACCCGTTTGATGTATCACGTGGGCGAGCCCGCTGTTGCTAATGTTGCGGCAAATAAAAACACCGTCTACGCACTATCTACGATGGGCACAGTTTCACCTGCAGAGTTAGCAGCGGCAGTCCCTAGTTCTAGGCGATGGTTTCAGTTGTACATTATGAAAAAGCGCGAAGATACTTTGGCTGTAATTAAACAAGCGCGCGATTCCGGCTTTGAAACTTTAGTTTTAACAGTAGATACCCCAGTTGCTGGGTTGCGCTACCGTGATAATCGCAATGGACTTACCGTTCCACCCAAGATTCGATTGAGCACCGTTTTTGCAATCGCATGTAAACCGCGGTGGTGGATTAACTTATTCACAACCGGCAAATTGGAATTTGCTGCATTTCGGGGATGGGATAAACCGCTTTCAGATCTAGCGGCTCTTATCTTTGATCCATCCACAAAATTTGAAGATATTAAATGGCTTCGCTCTGTCTGGTCAGGTCCTATCGTTATCAAAGGAATTCAAAGCGTCGCTGATGCTCAAGCCGTCGCAAAGCTGGGTGTTCAAGGAATCATTCTTTCCAATCACGGTGGTCGCCAATTTGATCGCGGACCGGTGCCCGTTGAAATCCTGCCTGATGTCGTTGCTGCTGTCGGTAAAAAAGTTGAAGTGTATATAGACGGTGGAATCATGTCTGGCCTTGATGCTTTAGGTGCGATTGCACTCGGCGCCAAAGCTGTATTTATTGGCCGAGCGTATTTATATGGCGCTATGGCAAATGGTGAAGCCATTTAATATCTTCAAATT
>JAPOHK010000127.1 GCA_029979485.1 Candidatus Planktophila limnetica | reverse complement strand
CTATTTGTTGCAACCGCTAGACGGCCTGCTATTTCTTTACCCATTGCATGAGATGCAATAAGCACAGCTGTTGGTGAATGCGTTGTCGTTAGTTGGGCAACTGCATCCGCCATTGCCGGCACCCCATGTGTTGCAAAGTCTGAGGATTCGACAACGATTACATGTGCAACTGGGCCGACGTTTACTGTTGCAGCCATTGCTGCGCCTTTACCAACAGGTGCTAAAACTATTGCTGTGACATCGCCAATTCGAGCAGCAGCAGTTGCTAGTTCTGCAGTTATCTTTGTAGATACTTCTGCATAGAAATCGGCCAAGATAAATGTGCGGCTCATATCAACTTCTTTTCTGCCAAGTAGTTAACGAGAGCATTTCCCGCATCACCTTCATCGGTCACTTTGATTCCCGCAGCGCGTGGAGGACGAAGTGCGGAATCAACAACTTGTGACCAAGGGCTTTGCGCCGATGCTCCAACTGTTGCAAGGTCGCGAGTTTCAATAGTTTTTTTCTTGGCAGCCATAATTCCTTTAAAGGATGGATAGCGCGGTTCATTAATTTTTTCTACAACGCTAAGAACCGCTGGCATTGATGCATTCATTGAATCAACGCCTGCTTCGGTTACGCGAGTAATTGAAACCTTGCTGCCTGCAACATCAATATCAACCTTGCCTGCAAATGTTAATTGTGGCCATTGCAAACGAGCTGCAATCATCGCTGGTACAACGCTCATGCGCGCATCAGTTGATTCTGTTCCACAAATTACTAAATCAAATCCACCTTTTTTAATTACTTCTGCAAGCACCGCTGATGTCGCGAGCGCATCAGAACCTGCTAGCGCTGGATCACTTACCAAGATTGCATCATTAGCACCCATAGAAAGCGCTTTGCGAATGGCTTCCGTTGCACGAGTTGGTCCCATTGAAATAACCGTGACCGTATGTGGTCCACCTTCTTCATTGCCACCATTTGCTTCAACGATTCGTAGTGCTTCTTCAACTGCATATTCATCTAAATCATTGAGAACAGCGTCAACACTTTCGCGGTCGAGAAAACCATTTGCGCCCATTTTTTTCTCAGCCCAAGAATCTGGAACTTGCTTTACGCATACAGCAATCTTCATGAGGGAAAGGCTACTCGTGGGTAGGCAACTTCTCGACTCAAACTTAAGCGTTAACGGAGCCTTCGCCAACACGTAACCTCAAGTTTGACTTGAGAGTTCCAACGAGCCTGACTATCTAACCCATGAAAGATTCATTACGGGTCGCAATCGTTACTGAGTCATTTCTCCCCCAAGTAAATGGCGTCACCAACTCGGTCCTTCGAGTCCTAGAAACTCTTGCAAGCAAAGGCCACGAAGCTTTAATAATCGCACCGGATAGCGCTGAAGCGCCTGCCACCTACGCCGGCTTTCGAGTTAAGCGCGTTCCAAGTTTGGCTGTAAAAGGCTTGCTTCCAGTTGGATTTCCGCAACGTTCCATGGAGCCGTTGATCGAAGGATTTAATCCAGATGTCATTCATCTAGCATCACCTTTCTTTCTTGGAAAGTACGCAACCAGAATTGCCGAACGTTTAAATATTCCAACGCTTTCCATCTACCAGACAGATGTTGCAGGTTTTGCTCGCCACTATGGACTTTCAATTGCGCACTCACAGCTGACAAATTGGGTTGCAAATATTCATAAACAAACCACTCGCACCTTGGCGCCATCTACATGGTCATGTGATCAACTGATTTCATCGTGTGTAGAAAATGTCGCCCTCTGGCAACGCGGTGTAGATAGCATTAAATTCAACCCATCTAAGCGCTCTGAAGAACTAAGAAATTCACTTCAACACGGTGATAGCAATAAAGTAATTGTTGGCTACGTCGGCCGTTTGGCTAATGAAAAGCGCATAGACGATTTAGTGCCACTTCATGATCGAGATGACGTTCAATTAGTAATTGTTGGCGATGGTCCGGCCCGTCAGAAGTTGGAACGCATACTTTCTCGTGCACGCTTTGTTGGTTACAAATCTGGTGAAGACCTTGCAGCGCATTACGCATCATTTGATATTTTTGTACACACAGGCAAGCATGAAACGTTCTGCCAATCAATTCAAGAGTCTTTGGCATCTGGTGTTCCAGTGATTGCGCCCCATAGTGGAGGTCCATTGGATCTTGTGCAGCATGGAGCCACAGGATTTTTGCTCGATACAAGCAACGCATCAGATTTAGTTGCAGCCTTTGAATTACTAACAGATACACACACCCGTTCGCTGATGGGCATAACTGCGCGTGAATCCGTCATTCACCGCACCTGGGAAAAAGTAAATAACGAACTGATCAATCACTATCGCGAACTATCGGCACGTCCTGCACAAGCAATTAAGGAGTACGTTGCATGAGAATTCTCCATATCGCCAATTTCTACGGAGATAAATCCGGCGGCATAAGAACCACTATTCATAACCTGGGACATAGCTATATTCAACGCGGACATGAATTCACATTTATTGTTCCAGGCACTGGCTTTTACTGCGAAGAGACCCCGACCGGGCGCATGATTCACCTGCCATCAATCATCCTTCCTTTTAGCGGTGGCTATCGAATAATTCGGCGAAAAAGAGATGTACGTAATCTGATTACAACATTAAAGCCAGATGTAATCGAAATTTCAGATCGTTTTACCTTGTCGCAAATCGGCCCCTGGGCTAGGAAGAGAAACATCCCAGCAGTTGTCTTCAGCCATGAGACATTATCTGGCCTTGTAAAAACTCATCTCAAGCTTTCGCTGACTCGCCTTGTGGATTGGCATAATCGCAGACTGGCTTCACGCTTTAAGTACGTTATTGCAACAACGCAATTTGCAGCAAAAGAATTCCGCCGCATCGAGACCGAAAACCTTGTCACTATTCCACTCGGTGTTGATTTAAGTAATTTTCATCCATCAAATCGTGATGAATCACTGCGTACAGAATTACTAAAGGGCGCAGATGTGCTCTTAGTT
>JAPOHK010000078.1 GCA_029979485.1 Candidatus Planktophila limnetica | reverse complement strand
CCGCCATGCGGCCATTGCAACTCCTTTAATTCCATACTCTTCGATTGCAGTTACTGCATAAGCCGAACAGGATTGGTAGTACTTACAACGTGGAGCGAACGCCGGGGAGATCCACTTTTGATAAAAACGAATTGGCGCGACTAAAAGAAATTTCATTGAGAGGCCGCCTGATTTGATTTCTTAACAAGGCGGGTGACAATCTCTGAAATCTCTTGGTTGGTTTGTGCTTTCTCGGCTTTTCCGATTGCGCGCAGAACAAGTAGTGATCCTTTTGGCAGCGCAGAGATGTTTTGCGCAATTGCATGACGCGCCTTACGGGCGATGCGGTGACGAAGCACAGATCCTCCAACGCTTTTGCTAATAATTAATCCAGCTTTGGGGCTTTCATTAGTACCTGTGAGATAGAGGTATCCAACAAAAAATTCAGTTGCTACGCGGTGACCACTCTTGGTTGCGCGAGCGAAATCTGAGCTTTCTGTTAAACGTGCGCTTTTAGTAAGCACGAAGTTCTTCGAACTCGATTAAGCCGAAAGTCGAACGCGACCTTTTGCACGGCGTGCTGCGAGAACAGCGCGGCCTGCACGTGTAGCCATGCGAGCGCGGAAGCCATGCTTCTTTGCACGACGGCGCGTATTAGGCTGGAAAGTGCGCTTAGTCATGTGGAACTCCTTCTAATCAAAACAAATCTAAATCGGGCCATAAATGCGGGGGAAGTGCAGTAAGAGGGGTAACGGTAGAGGTCTGGGGATAACCCGGTCAAACTGGCCTAGAGGGTCATTTTCAGGTTGAGGGTTGTGGATAACTACTTGCGCTTTTGGCAATATGCCTCTACTTTTCGCTCTCCTCCACAGGTTTTGACCCCTTAAAAAGGTTCAACCTTGGGTTTAGGACACAGCCTGTGGATAACCATGTGGACAAAAGCTTTTTAGGGAAAAGGTGCGAAATGGCCGTTATTGAGATGGAGCTTACCGATCTCTGGGGCCGTGTAATCGACGTTGTTGCAGCCGATGCGCCCCAACATCGCGCATTTCTCTCTCTTACAAAACCACTTGGACTCCTACAAAGTGATGGAACAACAAATTTATTGGTTGCTGCTCCAAACGCTTTTGCAAAAGATGTTCTTGAAACCCGCCTTCGCGCACTTGTTAGTGAGGTGCTTACTCGCGAACTTGGCGAAAAAACAAATATCGCCGTCACAATTGATGAGACTCTGGAAGCCACAGATCTTCCTGCGCCAGATGTTGATATTGAAATCGTTCCAGCTCGCGCAGGTACCGGCCGCGAAGATGTAGTCGCACAAGGATCAACAAAGAATTCGGAAGCTTCGCAATTAAATCCTCGTTATATTTTTGAAACTTTTGTTATCGGTGCATCAAATCGTTTTGCTCACGCGGCAGCGGTTGCAGTCGCTGAAGCACCAGCAAAGGCGTACAACCCGCTGTTTATTTATGGTGAGTCCGGCCTTGGAAAAACCCACTTATTACACGCTATTGGCGCATATGCGAAAGAGCTTTATGGCAGCGTACGCGTGCGCTATGTGTCCAGTGAAGAGTTTACGAATGACTTCATTAACTCAATTCGTGATGACAAGGCTTCTGCGTTCCAGCGCCGTTATCGCGACTTAGATATTTTGTTAGTCGATGACATCCAATTTCTGGAGAACAAAGAGCGTACTCAAGAAGAGTTCTTCCATACGTTTAACACTTTGTATAACGCAAACAAACAAATAATTATTTCTAGCGACCGTCCGCCAAAACAATTAACAACTCTCGAAGATCGTCTGCGCTCCCGATTTGAGTGGGGTTTGATTACTGACATTCAACCGCCAGAATTAGAAACACGTATCGCTATTCTTCGTAAGAAAGCCGCGCAAGATAAATTAAACGCACCTGATGATGTTCTTGAATATATCGCGTCAAAGATTTCTACAAATATTCGCGAACTCGAAGGCGCGCTTATTCGCGTAACCGCATTCGCTAGTTTGAATCGCCAAGCAGTTGATCTTGGTCTTGCTGAAATTGTTTTAAAAGATTTAATTCCAAACGACGCATCATCGGAAGTAACGGCTGCCACGATCATGGCTCAAACGGCCTCATATTTCAGCCTTACTATCGATGATCTCTGTGGCACTTCCCGATCTCGGGTATTAGTAAATGCCCGCCAAATTGCTATGTACTTGTGCCGCGAACTAACTGAGCTCTCTCTTCCAAAAATTGGCCAGAGTTTCGGGGGACGCGATCACACAACCGTGATGCACGCCGATCGCAAAATTCGCCAATTAATGGCGGAGCGCCGCTCTATCTATAACCAAGTGACAGAGCTGACAAATAGAATTAAGCAGCAAGCACGAGCGTAAAGTCCGAATTTTCCTATTTAGGGGTGTTTACCCCCAAGGTGGGGAAAACTTGTGGATAACTGTGGAGATCTCACCGATTTCTGTGGGTAACTAACAAGTTATATATGTATATAAGCCTAGAAAGGGGTTGTGCGATGAAGTTAACTCTCGTTACACACACCTTCGCCCACAGAAAAAGTGGAGAAGTTCAAGGCTCTGTACTGGGCTTTTATCTTTTACCCACAGATATCACTCCAGTTACTACTACTACCTTTATATATAGAAATTCACCCGATAGAGAACTTACACACAAGAGACTAAACAGAGGTGCGGCATGAAATTCACCGTCGAACAATCAGCGTTAGTAGATGGCGTCAACTGGGTTTCTAGATCACTATCAACTAGACCAATTATGACTGCGCTCCTCGGAATAGTTATCGACGCAAGCGGCGATGAAGTGTTTCTATCCGGCTCAGATTTAGAAACATCTAGCAAAGCTCACTTTGCAGCCGACATTAAAGAGAAAGGAAAAGTTTTAGTTCCAGGAAGATTATTAGCGGAAATAACTCGCTCTCTTCCAAACAAACCAATCTCTATCTCTTTAGATGGCTCTCGTGTGTTAGTTACATCAGGATCTGCAAAATTCACGCTTCCAACTCTGTCTCTAACTGATTATCCAAACCTTCCTGAGCTACCAGAACCAACCGGTGTAATCGCAAGTGACACATTTGCAAACGCTGTTGCGCAAGTAGCAATAGCTGCGGGACGCGATGATTCACTACCAACGTTGACCGGAGTACATGTAGAAGTAAATGAAAACACAGTCACGTTAGCTGCAACAGATCGCTACCGATTAGCAGTACGTGAAATTCAATGGCAACCATCACAACCAGGTGTTTCAACAACTGCGCTATTGCGCGCTCGCACAATTGCAGACGCCGCTAAATCACTTGTTGGCGCAAAGAACGTTTCGGTTTCACTTGCCCCAACTTTGAGCAACGATCGCCTCGCAGGATTTTCTGGCGACGGTAAAACAATGACATCGCGCATGTTAGATGGAACATTTCCTCCATACCGCCACCTGTTGCCGCAGGACATAACAAGCACTGCGGTTATTGAAGTTGCGCCATTTTTAGAATCGGTTCGACGCGTCGCACTCGTGACGGATAAAACAGTTCCATTACGACTCGAGTTCGCGAACGCGCAACTCTCCCTTGAAGCGGGCGCTGGCGAAGACGCACAAGCAACAGAAATTTTAGATATTTTATTAACCGGCGAACCAATTTCAATTGCGTTTAACCCAACATTCTTAGCAGATGGTCTACAAGCAGTGGGAACACCATTTGTTCAAATTTCATTTACTGGATCAAGTAAGCCAGCAATCTTAATGGGCAAAACAGAATCCAACTCTCCAGCAATTGAAAACTATCGCTACTTATTGATGCCAATGCGCTACGCCTCATAAGGCACGTATGCGCATTACAAAGTTAGAACTCACTAACTTCCGCTCATATAAAGAGCTTTCGTTGGAGCTTGCTCCAGGCGTTTCAACTTTTATCGGCGACAACGGCTGCGGCAAAACAAATATTGCGGAAGCAATTATTTATTTAGCTTTTCTTTCATCGCACCGCGTATCAAACAATCAACCATTAATCGCACTCGGCAACGAGCAAGCAATTATCCGCGCAGAAATAGTTCGCGAAGATCGCACACTCCAAGTTGATCTCGAAATCAATCTCAATAAAGCAAACCGGGCACGGTTAAACCAAAACCCCACACGTAGCCAGCGAGAAATATTAGGTGCGTGCCAAGTTATTTATTTTTCACCCGAAGACTTAGATCTAGTACGCGGAGACCCAAACCAACGCCGCGATTTTTTGGATAAATTACTTATTACTCGCACCCCGCGAATCGCAGGAGTTATTGCTGATTACGAACGAGTTGTTAAACAACGTAACGCCTTACTTAAAACCAGATCTTCAGCCAGCGCTCTTGCCCCATGGAGCGAACAGCTAATTAAATTCGGCGCGCAATTAACCGCTGAACGAATAGCGTTAGTAGACGCGCTAAATCCTTGGGTTGCTCAAAACTACGCAAACCTCAATGAAGTAAAAGAGGCCAGCATTAGTTATAAATCCAGCACAGAAGGATTAACAACAAACCCTGAAACAAACACACAAATTCTCACTGATCGACTAGCAGAAATTTCATATCAAGAAATCGAACGAGGTGTAACACTGGTCGGTCCACACCGAGATGATTTACATTTACAACTCGGAGAGTTTCCAGCAAAAGGCTATGCCAGCCACGGTGAATCATGGTCAATTGCAATCGCACTGCGGATCGGTTCATTTAATTTATTAAAATCAGAAGGCGCCGAACCAATCCTTATCCTCGATGATATTTTTGCAGAGTTAGACACATCCCGCCGCCAACAATTAACATCTGTGGCCCAAATGGCAGAACAAACAATTATTACCGCGGCGGTAGAGAGTGATCTTCCAAAAGAGTTGCTCACAGAAAAATATTACGTAACTCCCGGAACAGTTAAGAAAGCGAGAGGTTAATGGCAAAACGTGATCTCGCAATAGACTTATATCGTTCTTTTAAAACAGGAGTTATTAAAAAAAGAAAAATTATTGAAGTAAGAAACAACATTGCAACAGACACACAACTACTTGGTGATG
>JAPOHK010000085.1 GCA_029979485.1 Candidatus Planktophila limnetica | reverse complement strand
TGGCGGCAAGTGCCATACCGTCAATTGCGCCATCAGTATCTAGCGCACGAGCATTTGTGATTGGTCTGTCTGGATTCTTTATTGGTCCATCAATTATTGGATTCCTTGCAGAGGCAACATCAATTTCAGTAGCAATGACATTCCCGATTCTTTCACTGCTAGCTGCTGGTTTTCTGTCTCGAGTTATAAAGTAAAACAAAAGCCCCCAGCACGTGCTGAGGGCTTTTGTTCTAAGGCTTACTTGCTGAAGAAACTAATGTTTCCTACGTGTGGACCAAAATCTGATCCTGAAATTGTTCCGCTTGCAATAAGTGCGAACAGAATTAGTGCGGCTCCACCAAGTGCGAGATCCTTATTGAATGCAATCTGCTCATTCATCTTTGCTGTTGCATCAGTTTCTTTCCAGTAAGCATGGAAGATGATTCCTGCAAGAATTACTGTTACAGCAATTAGAAGTGCACCAAGATCAACCCATAGACCGATTGCGATATAAATTCCGCCGAGCAAGAAGAAGAGTCCGCTGATTAGAACTCCGAACTTTGCAGCAGGAAGCTTCTTGTACTTTGCATATCCAGTCATTGCTTCAAGCTTTGCAAAGTGACCAATGCCTGAGCCAATAAATAGCGCTGCAAATAGCAGGCGACCGATGAGTGTTACTACGTCCATGTCTCTCCTTTTATAGGTTGTTCTTACGGCTACAAGGTAGGTCAAAGTAGTTGAAATTTCAACTATCTACCCTCTTTTGAGCGTGTCGCACGCGGGGCTTGCGCGTGTCAGTCCTAGGGACTATTTTTCGAACAGATGTTCGAATTATCCACACCTACCAAGAAAGAGTCCCACAGATGGCGCCGGCACATGTAAGAGCACAGATTGCACAACCAGGTGAAGTTCTAGCCGATGGCACATCTGGACCAATCGAATTCTCTTTTGGCGGCAGACGTTTTCGTATTCATGCAGTTCTCTCAAGATGGTGTGAAGCAGGTGGATGGTGGAATCGAATTAGTGATGGCAACTTTCATCCAGATGATCAAGCTCGCGCAGTATGGAAAGTAGAAGCAGCGCCAATTGGCACACTGCAAACATTTGAACTCGAACGAGATGATCTCACCGGTGTATGGATCATTAAAGCGATATGAGCTTTATTCACTTACATACTGCCAGTGCGTTCTCACTTAAATACGGCACCACGCAACCGGTAGACCTTGTTGAACGAGCAAGCCAACTAGAAGCACCCGCACTCGCGCTCACTGATCGCGATGGACTCTTAGGCGCTATTCGTTTTACAAAAGCGTGTCTTCAGTACGGCATTGCTCCGATCATTGGAGTAAACCTTGCTATCAATTTACAGAAAAGCCAGATAGCCGATAATAAAAAGTTACCGCGCTTAACTCTTATTGCTGGCAGTGACGGGGGATGGCGCAATCTTGTGCGGCTTATGTCATCGCTTAATTTATCTAATAATTTATCTGGCGGGACCCCGGTTCTTACTCTTGATTTTCTCGAGCGCTTTAGTCAATACACGCAAAATCTCTATGTCTTACACGGCCTTGATTCACCAATAGCGCCAGCAATTGCAGCCCATCGAAGCGATAGCGCTCTAGCTATATTTAATAAGACCCGCGATTTTTTCAAAGCACATGCAGTCGAATGCGTCTCACATCTAGCCAAAGGTGATGGGCCTGGATCAATTACACATGCGGGGCGCTCCCTAATTTTTGCCAGAGATAACGATATTGATGCAGTCGTTACAAATGCGGTGCGAATGCGTGGACCAGAGGATGGACCAGTTGCAGATATTTTGGATTGCGCTCGCCAATTAGTTCCGCTTCATCCGCGTCATATCGGACGCACTAATGCCGAGGCTTACCTCAAATCAACACCTGTGATGCACGCACTTGCTGATGAGATTGCACGTGCAGGGGGCGAACGCAATGCGCGTGCGCTTCTTTCTACTACTCGGGCATGGGCAGAACAAACATTGTTATCACCTACGAGAGATATTGGTCTTGGTTCAATTCATCTGCCAGAAGCACATGTTGTTGGCGCCGAAAATGCACAACAGATGCGTGCGCTATTGCGCCAACGATCAGAGGCGAAAATTAATTGGAGATATAGCGGCGCGCAAGCAGTTAAAAGTGCGCGTGAAAGACTCGATGACGAACTAGCAACTGTTGCAACTCTTGGTTATGAGTCATATTTTTTAACCGTTGCCGACATTGCAGATATGGCGCGCGAACGCGGTATTCGTGTTTCAGCGCGTGGCTCTGGTGCGGGTTCTCTGATCACTCATTTGCTCGGTATTTCAGGAGTTGATCCGATGGCACACGGATTACTGATGGAACGTTTTTGTTCACCACTTCGCCGCGCTCTGCCTGATATTGATATTGATGTTGAGTCACATCGGCGCTTAGAAATTTATGATCTTGTCTTTAAAAAATATGGTGATCCGCGGTGGGACACTCCCGGAAACCAATCACGATGTGCAACCGTTGCAAGCTTTGATACATATCGCACACGCCAGAGCATTCGAGATGCTGGCGCTGCTTTAGGTTTGCCAGCGGCTGAAATCAATCTGATTGCGAAATCACCATATGGCTTGCGTGAGAAAAACGTGAAGACTCCTTTGGCGAAGATGGTCATCACAATGGCGCGACGTCTAGAAGGCTTACCGCGCCACCTTTCGATGCACCCGTGCGCAATTGTTTTATCTGATGGGGGATTACTCGATCGCGTGCCGCTGCAACGTAACGCCAGCGGCTATCCGATGGTCGAATTTGATAAAGATGACGTTGAAGATATCGGCTTACTTAAATTAGACATCCTTGGCGTGCGGATGCAATCAAGTATTTCTTACGCACTTAACGAAATATCTCGCGTACACAAGGAAGAGATAGATATCGATGCCATTGCTCTTGATGACCCACATACATACGAACTTATTCAATCCACAAAAACAATCGGAATCTTCCAGATTGAAAGCCCCGGGCAACGCGAACTCGTTGGCAAGTTAGAGCCACAGACCTTTACCGATTTAATTATTGATATTTCACTCTTTCGTCCTGGCCCAGTAAAGAGTGACATGATTTCGCCTTTTCTGAAATCACGACATGGGTGGAGCGCACGCAAGATTATTCACCCGGATCTCTACGAGATATTGCGCGATACCGAAGGCGTCGTTGTTTTCCACGAACAAGTTATCTCCATCATTGCAACGATGACACATTGTTCGCTAGCGCACGCCGATGAGATGCGTCGCGCGCTAGGGGATCGGCAAGGCCAACAACGAGTCTGTGATTGGTTTTATCCAGCAGCAACTGAACATGGTTATTCGCTTGAAGTAATTAATGAAGTCTGGGAAGTCCTGCGCGCATTTGCATCCTTTGGTTTCTGTAAGGCGCACGCAGCAGCTTTTGCATTTCCAACATATCAATCAGCGTGGCTTAAGACGCATTACCCAGCAGCATTCTTAGCCGGCGTTCTCACTCACGATCCCGGCATGTATCCCAAGCGATTAATTCTGGATGAAGTACGACAGATGGGTATTTCGATTGCGCCCCTTGATGTTAATTTTTCTGATCAGAGCTATCGCGTTGAAATTAGTGAAGATGGCACACAGAGCATTCGTATTGCGCTGTCAACTATTAATGGAATCAGTACGGAGGAGATTCAAAACATTATTGTTGCTAGACCATATAAGGATTTAGCAGATTTTTATTATCGAAGCGGTACATCCCAACCCATCATTGAATCCTTGATTCTCACCGGTGCATTCGATCGATTACATGGAATTGTTAAGGGTGGTCCACTTAATCGTCGAGATTTATTGCTGCACCTTTCTGATCTCATAAAGGGTCCAACAATGTCTAGTGCGCTGCGTTCGCAAATGACTTTAGGTTTTGATGCGCCTGCACTCGAATCAAGTGGCCTACCAGATTTAGTGAGTAGCGAAATAGTTGCCCACGAAGTGCAACGACTCGGCATGGATATCACTCACCATATGCTCGAGTTCTATTCGCACTTTCTTAATTCAATCGGTGCCATTAAATCCTCTGACCTTCTTTCGGTGCGATCTGCATCCACTGTCTTAGTCGCTGGAGTGCGCGTATCTATTCAAACTCCACCAGTGCGCTCTGGAAAGCGGGTTATTTTTCTAACCCTTAATGATGGACATGGCTGTAGCGATGCAACTTTCTTTAGCGATATAGCCACCGAATATCTCTCAACGATCTATACATCCGAACTCGTTCTACTGCGTGGTGTTACCAGGCGAACCGGTGCGCGTGGAATTTCAATTCGCGCAACAGGCATATGGGACTTGCGCGCTGCTTACGAAAAGTGGAACTCACAGAGAAGTACGCTGGCGATATGAGCACGCACGCAACGATTGTTCACGTCGATATGGATGCGTTTTATGCATCTGTAGCCGAACGTGACGATCCGTCACTACGGGGGAAAGCTCTCGTTGTTGGAGCAGGAGCACGCGGTGTCGTTCTCTCTGCAAACTATGAAGCACGTAAATTTGGAATACGCGCAGCAATGCCAGTTGGTCGCGCGCAACGAATGGCTCCTCACGCCATCTTTGTGCCGCCTAATCACGCACGGTATTCAGAAGTATCAGATGCCATCATGAAAATATTTGCAGACTTCACGCCACTTGTAGAACCCCTCTCACTCGATGAAGCATTCTTGGATGTCACTGGCGCAAAACGCTTGCTGGGTA